>NZ_JAGGLG010000034.1 GCF_017874315.1 Symbiobacterium terraclitae
ATCGACTCGGAGTGCTTGACGAAACGCCGGATGCGTGACCCGCATGTCCGGTGTTGTGAGAGGCCGTAGGGCGACCCTACGGTCTACTCGATCCCGAGGCGGATCCGCATCCATTGGCCCTTGACGACCACAAGATCACAGGAGTAGAATGAGACACGATCATGTGCGCGAAGGGGTTGTGTTTTGTGAGTGTTGTCGTTCGGAGCGGGAAGGTGACAACCGCATAGCCCATCCGAACGGCGTAACCATGCCCCTTGCATCACCCGAAAGTGACGAGGAGCTGTGAGGCACGCCCTTGCAGCTCTTTCTGTGTCCGGGGTTCGGCCTTCCCGCGCGCGGGCAGGCTTCCCTGTGACACGGCTCGTTTTCAGGCCGCGGGCAAGTACGCCCGCGGCCCTTTTTCATGCCCGCCTTGCGAAGGAGGAGGTCCCCCATGCACCAGCCCACCCTGACAGCCCTCGAGTTCCCCCGCATCCAGCAGGAGCTGGCCGCCCGGACGTCCTGCCGGCTCGGCGCCGAGCTGGCCCTCGCCGCCGGCCCGCTGCCCTCGCTCGAGGCCGCCCGCGCCGTCCAGCAGGAGACCACGGAGGCCCGCGCTCTGCTGGACGCCGGCCGCGCCATCCCCTTCGGCGGCATCCAGGACGTGCGCGGACCGGTCGAGCGGGCCGCCGCCGGAGGCGTCCTGACGGTCGAGCAGCTGACGGCTGTTGCCGACACGATCTACGGCTGCCGGACCCTGCACCGGTTCCTGACGCAGCACGCGGGGTCCGCCCCCCGCCTCGCCCGCTACGCCGAGCAGTTCGGCCAGTTCGATCCCATCGAGGAGGAGATCCGCCGTTGCATCGAGCGGGGGACGGTCTCCGACCGGGCGTCGAGGGCCCTGCGGGAGATCCGGGGCGAGATCGCCACGCTGGAGGGGCGCATCCAGGACCGGCTGCAGTCGCTGCTCAGGCAGCACCGGTCCCATCTGCAGGAGGCGCTGATCACCACCCGCAACGGCCGGTACGTCATCCCCATCAAGGCGAGCGCGCGGTCGCAGGTGCCCGGGACGGTGCACGGCGCCTCGGCCAGCGGCGCCACGCTCTTCGTCGAGCCCGAGGCCGTGGCGCGCCTCTCCGCCGAGCTGGAGACCTGGCGGGCGATGGAGGCGGCCGAGGTGGAGCAGGTGCTGACCAGGCTCTCGGGCCTGGTGGCCGAGCAGGCGGAGCGGCTGGCGGCGACGCTGGAAGCCGTGGCGCAACTGGACCTGATCGTCGCCCGGGGGAGGCTCAGCCAGGCCTGGGACGCCCGCCCGGTGCGCTGGAACGAGGCGGGGGAGGTGGACCTGATCGACGCCCGCCACCCGCTGCTGGGACCGCGGGCCATCGGCAACCGCATCCGCCTCAGCCCCGACCGCCGGATGCTCATCGTCACCGGCCCCAACACCGGCGGCAAGACGCTGCTGCTCAAGACCCTGGGGCTGCTGGTCGCCATCGCCCAGTCGGGGATGCACGTCCCGGTGGGGGAGGGGTCCACCCTCTGCTTCTTCGACCAGCTCTTCGCCGACATCGGCGACCAGCAATCGCTGGAACAGTCGCTCAGCACCTTCTCCGGGCACATCGCCAACGTGGCGCCGATGCTGGCCGTGGCCGACCGGCGGACGCTGGTGCTGCTGGACGAGCTGGGCTCCGGCACCGACCCCCACGAGGGGACGGCGCTGGGCATCGCGCTGCTGGAGGCCTTCCAGGCGAAGGGGGCCTACGTGCTGGTGACCACGCATCTGCGGGAGATCAAGGAGTTCGGCCGCACCACCCCGGGCTGCCAGATCGCCGGCATGGGCTTCGACGGCGAGAGCCTGAAGCCCACCTATCGGCTGGTCTACGGCACGCTGGGTGAGAGCCACGGCCTGGAGATCGCCGGCCGGGCGGGGCTGCCCGCGGCGGTGGTGCAGCGGGCTCGGGAGCTGCTCTATGGGCGCCCCGGGGGCGGGTCCGAATCCCCTGCGCGGGAGGTTCGGCCTGCATCGGCCGTCCTGGTAACGCCGGGGGCTCCGTCCGAAGCCTCCACCCCGATGCAGCCGACAACTCAGCTGGCACCCGCAACCGCAAGGCCGCCCAGGGCTCCGTCCGAAGCCTCCACCCCGATGCAGCCGGCAACTCAGCTGGCATCCATGACCGCAACGTCGTGGGACGTCCGGCGTGAAACGGCCGTATCGACGCCGCTCGGGCCAGACCCTACCGGCACCTCCCTGACGCGTGCTCCCGCGTCAATCCTGGTTGCCTCCCCCGCCATGACGTCGGCGCCCCCACCGGACGCTACGGCGAGCGCGGCACCATCCCCTGGGTCCGGCCCGCTGGTCCTGGAGGCCGTATCCCCTCGCCGCTGCCGGACCTGGGACGGCGAGGCGGAGCGGGAGGTCACCGTGGCGGAGTCGCTGCGGCGTGAGCTGCCCGACGGGCTTCTGCCGGGTGACCTGCCGGTCCTCCGGGGAGGGCAGATCGTCGCGGTCCGGCCCAGGCGCAACGCCCCGGCCTGGCGGGATGCGGACACCCAGCGGGAGACGCCTCTGGCGGCCAACGTCACCCGCCTGCTCATCCTGCTCTCCGCCCACAAGCCCGACTTTCACGCGTCCGTCCTCGCCCGGCACCTACTCTACGCCGAGTACCACGGGCTGGATGCGGCGGTGTGCATCACGAAGGCGGATATGGTCCAGCGGGGTCAGCTGGAGCGCTGGCTGGCGCCCTTCCGGAACGCCGGTGTGGAAACCCTGGCGGTCGACCTGACCAGCGACTCGGGGCTGGATGATCTCCGCCGCCTGCTGGTCGGAGGACAGACGGAGAGCGGGGTCCCGGCCATCCTGGCGAATCCGGGTGCGGGCAAGTCCACGCTCTACCAGCGGCTGGGCGCGGCTGAACCCAGACGGGCGAAGGGTCCCTCGTACGAGGCGCGGGCGGTGCGGCTGCCCGGGACCGGATGGGTGATCGACCTGCCGTCGCTGCGGGACCTGGGGATGTGGAAACCGGACCTCCACGCGGGCCTGCGGGACTTCCGCCCCTTCGCCGCCCGTTGCCTTTCGCCGGGCTGCCTGCACCGAAACGAGAAGGGATGCGCAGTCCGGGCCGCGACCGAGGACGGCGAACTGAATGCCCGCCGGTATCACTTGTATCTCCAGTTGCTGAAGGCCCTGGGGTGGGGGTAGGACGGGGGGCCAGGGAAATATGGGGAAAATCTCCTCGTAATTTTCACGAAATGCAGGGAGCTGCTCCCCCTATTCTGGCTGGAAGGCGGCTCCGAAGCTCCTCGGCACGGCACGCGGGCGACAATCGCCGTCGAAGGTTGTCTGCCCGTGTCGAGCCATGTCGCCGCTGCGGTCTTCCCGACGCTGCGCGCAGCAGCTGCCGGGGAGATATGGGGAGATTTTCCCTGTATCTCGTGAAAAATAGGGTTCCGTTTTCCCCCTATCGCGCGACGGACCGGCTGGTTGACAGACGGCCCGGGGCGGTCGACATAACGGCAGTACCGGCTCCCCCACGGCGACGGTGGGGGAGCCGGGCTTTTCCCGGCGCCGCGTTCGTCCCGACCGTGGGCGGGCCGCGAATGCCGTGGAGACTCCCTCCTGGGCCTGCGGCGTGGGTGCAGCGTTGCGCCGACGCCGCCCTGACGGCAGCGATGGAACGTTGCCTCCGATGCTGCCCCATCTGGAAGAGGACTTGTGTGAAACGCCCCCTCGGCGCGGCGGCGGAGCCACAGCGCTTCGCTTGATGCGACGCCACCGGCTCGACGAGGCTGGCGCAGCGCTTCGCCTGATGCTGCGCCACCGGCCCGGCGAGGGCTGGCGCAGCGCTTCGCCTGATGCTGCGCCACCGGCCCGGCGAGGCTGGCGCAGCGCTTCGCCTGATGCCGCGCCACCGGCCCGGCGAGGCGGGCGCAGCGTCTCCCCCGCCCCCGAAGGCAGAGGCGCCCTGACGTGGCCCCCGCCTCGGGGGCCGTCCTACCCCTGGCACCACGAAACGTTTGCCGAACCGGCGCCGCCGGGGTAAACTCAAAGGTAGACCTTATCTCCAATGGAATCGCTTCGAACGGGAGGGCCCCTATTGCAGGAACCCGGCTACATGCCGCTGAAGATTGCCGACCCGGCGCTGCTGTTCGAGGCGCTGGGCAAGACGCCCCTGGTGGGCATGACGCCTGACGAGATGGCCGACCTGCTGGCGGAGCTGGGGGAGCCCCGGTTCCGGGCCAGGCAGCTGTTCCAGTGGGTCTACCAGAAGGGCGTCAAGGACTTTGCTGCGATGACGAACCTGCCGGCCAGGCTGCGGGAGCGGCTGGCCGAGCGGACCATCCTCCGGCTCCTCGAGACCGAGACCGCCCAGTACGACCAGAAGACCAGCACCACCAAGTTCCTCTTCCGCCTGCACGACGGGTCGAAGGTGGAATCGGTGCTGATGCGGCAGTCGTGGGGCAACTCGGTCTGCATCACCACCCAGGTGGGCTGCCGGATGGGCTGCACCTTCTGCGCCTCCACCGTGGGCGGGCTGGTGCGGAACTTGACGGCGGGGGAGATCGTCGATCAGATTGTGATGATGCAGCGGGAGCTGCCGGAGGGCGAGCGGGTCAGCTCGGTGGTGCTGATGGGCTCCGGCGAGCCGCTCGAGAACTACGACCACGTGCTGAGGGCGATCCGCCTCATGCACGAGCCCGACGGCCTGAACATCGGCTACCGCCACATCACGATCTCCACGTCGGGCATCGTGCCCGGCATGCTGAAGCTGGCGGAGGAGGGGCTGCCCATCACCCTGGCGCTCTCCCTGCACGCACCCACCAACGAGCTGCGCCGGCAGCTGATGCCGGTGGCCCGCATCTGGCCCATCGAGGAGGTGCTCGCAGCCGCCCGGGCGTACGGCGAGAAGACCGGCAGACGGGTGACCTACGAGTACATCCTCATCGAAGAGGTCAACGACGGCCCGGAGGAGGCGGCGGCCCTCGCCCGCCTGCTGAAGGGCTCGCTGGCCCACGTGAACCTGATTCCCATGAACCCCGTGGACGAACGGCCGCAGTACCGGCGGCCGGGTCAGGAACGCGTCAACCGGTTCAAGGCGATCCTCGAGTCCAGCGGAGTTGCCACCACGGTGCGCCGGTCGATGGGCGGTGAGATCGACGCCGCCTGTGGCCAGCTGCGGAACCGTGCGCAGCGCAGGCAGCAGAGGAGATGAGACCACGGTGAGGCTGGTGTTCAGCGAGCGGACCGATCCCGGCAGAGTCAGGCCCAGCAACCAGGATGCCTACGTGTTCGACCCGCTCTGCGTTCCCGGCGGGGGCGCCCTGATGGCGGTCGCGGACGGGATGGGCGGCTACGACGGCGGCGAGGTGGCCTCACAACTGGCCATCACGACGCTGCGTAACCACGTGCTGCCCCGGGTCGAGGCGTGGGCCCGCGAGGGAACGATCGGCCAGGGCCTGACCGAGGCCATCCACGCGGCCAACCGGGCCATTCTGGACGCGCAGCTGACCCACGCCGAACTGGCCCAGATGGGCACGACCATCACCGCGGTCATCGCCGCGTCGGGACGCCTGTACGTCGGCCACGTGGGCGACAGCAAGGCGTTCCTGATCAGCGGCGAGCACGCCCGCCAGATCACCTCGGACCACAACGTCGCCGGGGAGCTGCTCCAGCGCGGCCACCTGACCCTCGAGGAGGCGGCCATCCACCCCCAGCGCCACGTGCTCACCCGCGCCCTCGGCGTGCGGGACGACCTCCGCGTGGACCAGCTGGAGCTGGAGTGGGCCCCGGGTGACATCCTGCTGCTCTGCACCGACGGGCTCTCGAGCCTGGTGAGCCTCCGCGAGATCCAGGAAGCAGCCAATCAGCATGACCCCGAGGCGCTGGCCGACTGGCTGGTCAGCCTGGCCAACAGCCGCGGGGGCCACGACAACATCACTGTGCTTGCCGCCAGGTGGGAGGGATAACTGCCCTTGATCGGCAGAGTACTCGGCAACCGCTACAGACTTGAAGAGCGCATCGGCGGCGGCGGTATGGCCCTGGTCTTCCGGGCGACCGATCTACAGCTGGGCCGGGAGGTGGCCGTCAAGATCCTGCGCGGCCAGTTCGGCGCAGACGACGAGTTCGTGCGCCGCTTCCGCCGGGAGGCGCAGAACGCTGCCAGCCTGTCGCACCCCAACATCGTGCAGACCTTCGATGTGGGCGAGGATGGCGACACGTACTATATTGTGATGGAACTGGTCACGGGCAGGACGCTCAAGGCGCTCATCCAGGAGCAGGGGCCGCTACCCGTGGCTGAAGCCGCGCGCATCGGCATCGCCATCGCCGATGCGCTGGCCCACGCCCACGCCCAGCGCATCGTCCACCGGGACATCAAGCCCCACAACATCCTGCTGGGGCAGGACGGGCGCGTGAAGGTCGCCGACTTCGGCATCGCCCGGGCCGTCACCACCGACACCGTCACCCGCACCGGGGCCATGATGGGCTCCGCGCACTACTTCAGCCCCGAGCAGGCCGACGGCCAGCCGGCCGGGGAGAAGTCCGACCTCTACTCGCTGGGCGTCGTCCTCTACGAGATGGTCACCGGCACCCTCCCGTTCCAGGGGGAGAGCCCCATCACGGTGGCGCTCAAGCACCTCAGGGAGCGCGTTCAGCCTCCCTCGCAGCTGAACCCCGAGGTGCCCGCCGAGATGGACGAGATCATCCTGCGGGCGATGGAGAAGGAGCCGGACGACCGGTTCGACAGCGCCGTGCAGATGCGGGACGCCCTGGCCGACTTCCTCCAGCTGCACCTGGCGGGGCAGTCGCACATCCAGAGCGGCGACTTCCCCACCATGGACGTGCGGGCGACCCGGGGCCGGCGGGCGACGGCGAAGCAGAAGCGCGACCCGGAGGCTGCCGCCCGGCGCGCACGGCGCCGCACCATCGTCATCGTGTCGCTCGTGCTCGTCGTGCTGCTCGGCGGGCTGGGGGCCGCCGGCTGGGCCCTCTGGAACTTCCTCGACGTGCCCGAGGTGCAGGTGCCGCCCATCGTGGGCGTGCACATCACCCAGGCGGAGGAGCTGCTGCGCGCGGCGAACCTGCAGCGCACCATCGTCTCCGAGCGCCACAGCGACCTCGAGCTCAACTACATCCTCGAGGCCCGCCCCGAGCCCGGCTCCATGGTGAAGCAGGGCGCCGTGATCGAGCTGGTCGTCTCCAAGGGGCCCGAGACCGTGGAGCTGCCCGACGTGGTCGGCATGCACATCGACCAGGCCCGGGCCACGCTGAAGTCCGAGCGGTTCGACGTCGACAAGGTGACGGAGGAGTACTCCAACCGGCCGGCCGGCGAGGTGATCTTCCAGGCGCCGGCGGCGCGGACGCCCCTGAAGGTCGGCTCGAAGGTGAACCTGACCGTCTCGCTGGGCCCGCTGAAGGTGCCCAAGGTGGTCGGCATGACCCGGGAGGATGCCGTGAAGGCGCTGACGGACGCGGGGCTGCAGCCCGGCACCGTCGACGAGCAGCCCAACGCCGCGCCGGCGGGCACGGTCCTGTCGACCGTCCCTGCCGAGGGGACGCAGGTGACGGCCGGCCAGCGCGTCGACCTGGTGGTCTCCTCCGGGCCTGAACTCCTGGGTACGACGTTCGTGCAGCCCCTGACGGTGCCCGTCGCACCCACGCAGACGGCCCGCTTCACCGTGGTCCTGGTGGACCAGATCGACGGCGAGGCGGAGCCCGAGGAGCGGGTCCTGGTGGACGAGGAGATGCAGGGCGGCCGGCAGGTCATCGTCTCCGACAAGTACTACGGCGATGCCTATCTGATTGTCTACGTCGATGGTGTGGAACGTGTGCGTGTACCGCTCAGGTGAAAGAGGTGGGGTCCTGGTGTGCCAGTAGGTCAGGTCATTCGCTCGCATTCCAACATCTACTACGTCCTGGTGGAAGGCAGGGAGGTCGAGTGCCGCCCGCGGGGCAAGTTCCGGCTCGACCAGACCCAGGTGCGGGCGGGCGATCAGGTGGAGGTGCGGCTTGAGCCCGACGGCGAGGGCCGCATCGAGAAGGTCCTGCCCCGCCGCAACTGCCTGGAGCGCCCCCCCGTGGCCAACGTGGACCAGTGCCTGGTGGTCTTCACCCTCGCGGAGCCCGAGGCGGATTACCTCTTCCTCGACCGGGTGCTGGTGCACGTGGAGCAGGCCGGGGTGGACGTGCTGATCCTGCTGAACAAGATCGACCTGGTGGAGCCGGAGGCCGTGGATGCCTTCGTGCGCACCTACCGCAACCTGGTGGGCTACCCGGTACTGCCGATCTCGGCCCAACAGGGGCTGGGGCTGGACGAGCTGCGCCCGCACCTGGTGGGCAGGATCTCGGTGCTGGCCGGCCATTCGGGCGTGGGCAAGTCCCGCCTGATCCGCGCCCTGGAGCCGGGGCGGGAGGACGTGCGGGTCGGCGAGGTGTCGGCCAAGTCCCGCAAGGGGCGCCACACCACCCGCCACGTGGAGCTGATCCCCCTCTCCAGCGGCGGGCTGGTGGCCGATGCGCCCGGATTCACCTACCTGGAGTTTCAGGACATCGACAAGTGGACCCTGCGGGACTACTTTCCCGAGTTCGTCCGCCGCCAGGCGGACTGCCGCTACGGCGACTGCCTGCACCGGAAGGAGCCGGACTGCGCCGTGCGGGATGCGGTGGAGGCGGGGGAAATCCCCGAGACCCGGTACAAGAATTACCTGCTGCTCCTGGAAGAAGTAGAGGCCATGAAGAGGTGGTAGTACCCGTGTTCGATCCCGCACGCGTGAAGGTCGCCCCGTCGCTGCTCTCCGCCGACTTCGCCGACCTGGGGGGCGAGCTGGCCGCCATCGCGGCCGCCGGGGCCGACTGGGCCCACCTGGACGTGATGGACGGCCACTTCGTGCCCAACATCACCTTCGGTCCCCCGGTCATCGCCAAGCTCCGGCCCCGGTCGCAGCTCTTCTTCGACGCCCACCTGATGATCCGCCAGCCCGAGCGCTACGTGGGCGACTTCGTGAAGGCGGGAGCGGACCTGATCACCGTCCACGCCGAGGCGTGCGACCACCTGCACCGGGTGCTGGGGCAGATCCGCGAGGCGGGCGTCAAGGCGGGGGTGGCCCTGAACCCCCACACCCCGGTGGGCGTGCTGGCCCACGTGCTGGACCTGGTGGACCTGATCCTGATCATGACCGTCAACCCCGGCTTCGGCGGCCAGCGGTTCATCGAGGCCTGCCTGCCGAAGATCAGCGAGGCGAGGGAGATGCTCGCCCGGGCCGGGCTGGAGGGCCGGGTGGAGATCCAGGTGGACGGCGGGGTCGACCCCGTCACCGCCCCGCGCTGCGTGGCCGCGGGCGCCACGGTGCTCGTGGCCGGCACGGCGGTGTTCGGGAAGGGCGACTACGCGCAGGCGATCGCGGCGCTGCGGGGGTAAGAGAGAGCAGCGGAGGTGGCAGCATGGCGGAAGCGAGCCAGTACGTGATTTTTCGCATGGATGATCAGCTGTACGGTGCCGATATCGCGGTCGTGCGCGAGGTGAGCTACCGCACGCCGGTCACCCGCCTCCCCAACGCCCCCCACTACGTGGAGGGGGTCATCGACCTGCGGGGCGAGGTGATGCCCATCATCGACCTGCGCAAGCGCCTGGGCCTGCCCGGCAGGCCGGCCGACGGGGACACCCGCATCATGGTGCTCAGCGCCGGCGGCATCACCGCCGCTGTGATCGTGGACGGGGTGGAGCAGGTGATCAGCATCGACGCCGACACCATCGCCCAGCCCGACTCGTCGGTCGCCGTCGCGGGGCAGGACTACGTCTACGGCGTGGCCCGCATGGACGGCCGGCTCGTGGTGCTCATCGACCTGTCGCGGCTCCTTTCCATCGCGGTCGCCTGACTTTCTGGCCTGACCCCCCGTTTCCGGAGGCAAGTTTTCACCCCGGGCTACGTATGTTGGGTGAAGAATGGGTTCGCCGGGACGAGGAGGGGTCACCGTGCGGATGGGGCTGGGGAGACGCAGGCCGCCGCCGAAGACGCTGGCGGGCTTCGCACTGATCCTCGTGGGGGTGTCGATCATACTCACGGCGCTGCCCGGCTTCGTTTACGCCGCGGTGATCGGGGTACTGATCGCCTACCTTGGCTACACGCTCATCGGCCGGTGAGCCTTCGGTCAGGAAGGGGGGCACCTGTGTGCGCATCACCGTCATCCGTCTGCCGCGACCCTTGGGGCGAATGTTAATGGCGATCATGCGAATGTTCTCGGGCAAGCGGGGGGAAGGCAGGGACGCCGCATAGCGTGCACTGGGCCACCCGCGGACCTTGCCCCGGCCGCGTCGACTTGCCGCTGCGCTGGCACCCCGGCGGACCGTTGCCGCCGGGGTCACTGCTTGGCTATAATAGGGAAGACTTGCCGCATGGAGGTTGTACACAGACATGGCTGACTATCTGGTGCGGGCGATCGGCGCCGGGGGGAACGTGCGCGCGTTTGCGGCCGTCACCACCGCGCTGGTGGACGAGGCCCGGCGCCGTCACGATACCTGGCCCACCGCCACCGCGGCCCTGGGCCGCGCCCTCACCGCCACCGCGCTGCTGGGGGCCATGCTCAAGGACCCCAACGAGTCGGTGACGCTGCGGGTGGCCGGCGACGGGCCGCTGCAGGGCATCATCTGCGACGCGGACGAGCAGGGCCAGGTGCGGGGTTACGTCAACCAGCCCCACGTGGACCTGGACCGCACGCCGCAGGGCAAGCTGAACGTGGGCGGGGCGGTGGGCTCCGGCATGCTCCACGTCACCCGCCAGCTGGCGCTGCAGGGCATCTACACCGGCTCCGCCGAGCTGGTCTCAGGCGAGATCGGCGAGGACCTGGCGTACTACCTCACCCGGTCGGAGCAGACGCCCTCGGCCGTCGGGCTGGGGGTGCGGGTCGACACCGACGGCTCGGTGGTCGCCGCCGGCGGCTACCTGCTGCAGCTCCTGCCGGCCACGCCCGACGCGGACCGGGACAGGCTGGAGGAGAACCTGGTGAAGCTGGGCTCGGTCAGCCTGGCGGTCGAGCGGGGGATGACGCCGGAGGAGATCCTGGCCGCCGTGCTGGAGGGCATCGAGTACCAGGTCCTCGAGCGGCGCGACCTGCACTTCGCCTGCCGCTGCAGCCGGGAGCGGGCCCTGGGCGCCATCGCGCTGCTGGACGACGCCGATCTCTCCGCCCTGGTGGAGGAGGACCACGGGGCGGAGCTCACCTGCCACTTCTGCAACGAGGTCTACCGCTTCACCGAGGAAGAGATCCGCGCCGTCCGCAAGGGCATGGAAACGCAGCAATGAGGCAAGAACCCGGCCACCGTTCAGGCGGCCGGGTTTGCTGGCACACGGTATGGAACGAGTACGGCAGGCTAGATCGCCCGCTGGACCTTACCGCTGCGCAGGCAGCGGGTGCAGACGGTGATCCGCATGACGCGGCCGTTCACCACCGCCCGGACGGTCTGGACGTTGGGCGACCAGGACCGCTTGGTCTTGTTCTCGGCATGGCTGACGTTGTTGCCACGCGCCACGCGCTTGGAGCAAACCTCGCAAAGGCGAGCCATGGTCTGACACCTCCTCGTGGCCAGGATCAACTTCTACCTCATCAAAGCACAATCCACATCATAGCACATTGGCCCCACCGGTGACAAGCGGCAGAGAAACCGGCAGACTTAGGGTCCTGGCAGGAGTTTTCGTCTCGTTGGACGAACTTAACGCCGCTGGAAGGGGGGAGCCCCGGTGGGTAAGGAAATCCATACCGAGCTGGGGCGCATCTACGTCGCCGATGACGTCATCGCCACCATGGCCGGCATCGCCACCACGGAGTGCTACGGCATCGTCGGCATGGCATCCTCCCGCCTCCAGGACGGCATCTCGGAGCTGCTGGGGCGCGAGAACCTGGCCCGGGGCGTCCTGGTCGAGGTCGACGGCGATTCGGTGGAGATCGACCTCTATATTGTGGTGGGGTATGGCACCCGCATCTCGGAGATCGGCAGGAACGTCACCGACAAGGTGCGGTACGTGGTGGAGAGCTACACCGGGCTGAAGGTGCGGGGAGTACACATCCACGTGCGCGGCGTCAAGCTCGGGAATGCCTGAGCTGATGCCTTTTCGGTTCCCGAAAACGAGCCCCGCTGCGGGTAGCTGCCGGGGATGAGGAGGCACCCTTTGTTGAGCATCCAGACCATCGACGGTAAGGCCCTGAAACAGATGATCCTCCACGCCGCCGCGCGGCTCGAGGCACAGAAGGACGCAGTCAACGCCCTCAACGTCTTCCCCGTTCCGGACGGCGACACCGGCACCAACATGTCGATGACGCTCAGCTCGGCCACCCGCGAGGTGGAGCGGGCGGGCGACCGCACCGTGGGCGAGGTGGCGGCGGCCCTTGCGCAGGGCTCGCTGATGGGCGCGCGCGGCAACTCCGGCGTGATCCTCTCGCAGCTGTTCCGCGGCTTCGCCAAGTACCTGGACGGCAAGACCACCGTCGACGGGCGGGAGCTGGCCCGTGCGCTCCAGGAAGGCGTCGACACCGCCTACAAGGCCGTGATGAAGCCCGTCGAGGGCACCATCCTCACCGTCGCCCGGGAGGCCGCGGCGGCGGCGCAGCAGGCCGGCCGGAAGAGCCCCGACGCCACCAGCGTGATGCGGGCTGCAGTCGAGGCGGCCGAGGAGGCGCTGGCGAAGACGCCCGAGCTCCTGCCCGTGCTGAAGAAGGCCGGCGTGGTCGACTCCGGCGGCAAGGGGCTCACGGTGATCTACCACGGCTACTACGAGGTCCTGTCCGGCAAGGCGTCCGACGTGGCGACCACGGCGGTGAAGGTGGAGCCGGCCGCGGAGGCCCCGGCCCCCGGGCGGCACGATACCTCCCCGGCGTCCCGGGTGGACTTCGCCGTGGACGAGGAGATCTCCGACATCCGCTTCCCCTACGACTGCGAGTTCTTCATCCGGCGGTACCGGGACGGCGGCCCGATCCCGATGGACAACCTCGCCCGGGAGCTGGAGCAGTGGGGCGACTCGGTCTACGTCGTGGGCAGCGAGGACCTGGCGAAGGTCCACGTCCACGCCTCCAACCCCGGTCCGGTGCTCTCGCTGGCCATCCAGTACGGCGACCTCATCGATATCGTCATCCACAACATGCGGGAGCAGCACGCGGACCTGCTGCGCAACGCCCAGCCGGCGCCGGCCGGGGCGCACGGCGGCGCTGCGGCGAACCCGAGCGGCAACCCGGGTGCGAACTCCGGGGCGAATCCTGGTGCAAGCGCCGGCGTCAACCCCACCGGTGCCACGTCGGCTCCGGCCGACTCGCCGGCCGAGGAGGAGCGCCCCACGGCCGTCGTGGCGGTTGCGGCGGGCGAGGGCATGGCCGAGATCTTCCGGTCCCTCGGCGTCAGCGCCGTGATCCAGGGCGGGCAGACGATGAACCCGTCCACGCAGGACCTGCTGGACGCCATCGAGCGCTGCCCCAGCCGGCAGGTGTTCGTCCTGCCCAACAACAAGAACATCATCCTCGCCGCCGAGCAGGCCGCGACGCTCACCCAGAAGAAGGTCTACGTGGTGCCGACCCGGTCGGTGCCCCAGGGCATCTCGGCGATGGTGGCCTGGATGCCCGACGAGGAGGACGGCGAGCGGCTGTTCAGCAGCATGAAGCAGGTCATCGAGGGCGTCCACACCGGCGAGATCACCTACGCCGTGCGCGACACGACTTACGGCGACCTGCAGATCAAGGAGGGCGACATCCTCGGCCTCTGGAACGGCAAGATCCACCTGACGGGCAAGGAGCCGGAGGGGGTGCTCGTCGACCTGCTCTCCGCCATGGTGGAGGAGGCGGGCGGCGAGGTGATCACGGTCTACTACGGCGAGGGTGTCGCGGCCGACCGGGCCGAGGCCGTGGGCGAGGAGCTGCGGCGGCGGTTCCCGGACCACGAGGTCGAGATCCAGTTCGGCGGCCAGCCGCTCTATTACTACGTTTTCTCGCTGGAATAGTACTTTGGGTTGTGAGCCGGGTGTGCGATAAGGCGCACCCGGCTCTCTGCGTGCTTCTGTGGGGCCGAGGAGAGGGTAACAACTCGGTAACATCTGCTCGTGTAAATGTGAATACAAGAACAAATATAAGGGGCGTGATTCGAGTGAGAAGAGTTACGGCACTGATGCTCTCCTTCATGCTGTTGTTGAGCATGCTGGGCAACGCCACGGCTGCGCCGGAACCCTTGACTGAATCCGCCCTTTGGCAGGTCATCCGGGAAACCTATCCAGACGTACTGGAGCGCATGAACCCTGATTTTGATCCTTATGTCAAGTTGTCTGATGAATATGCTGTCATCGCCTTCGAGGTAGAACCGGTGGACGCCCACAAACTCCCTTGGTTCTACTATCACCTGGCTGTGTTCCAGTTCGAAGGCCGGGAACTGGTGAGTGCCGTCGAACTCGAGAAGGGCCCGGAGGGTCCATCCACGCTGATCGCCACGGACCTGATTTCGGGAGCAGTGACGCGTGAGGTGATCCGGTGCCAGAAGGCCGTGAGCCCTCTTCCCGAACTCCAGAGCGAGATCGAGTCGCAGCCTCCGGAGATGTGTCAGGTCTGTGCCCGTTACGAAACGGGCGGCGGGTATATAGATGACACCTGTCTCTGGTTGTGCACTGCGGGCTGTGCCCTGCTCTCGGGACCTGCGGCGGCCGCCTGTATCCTGGCCTGCGGTGGGCTCTGTTGGGTTCCGTCCTGGAGTATTTGCGTCGAGTGGGAATGGGTGGAGTGTGGTTACCCCGAGTAAGCGATAGTGTCCGGTGATCCCATCTGCCATGCACAAGGGGCGGCCTGCAGCCGCCCCTTGTGTGCCGGGCGTTGCGCTCCCAATCGGAATTGTGGCGCCGTGGCCGAACCGCGCGTTGCGCTCACGGGTAGATAAGGTGAGGGGTGATCCCGCGATGGAGGAGACCGGTCTGATAAGGGCAGCGCAGCGACAGGATGTCTCAGCCATGGAAGCCCTCTACAGGCAGTATCGCACCATGGTGTACCAGACTGCGCTGATTCTGCTCAGGGACCCCCATCGGGCCGAGGATGTGGTCCAGGAGGCCTTCGTGCGGGCTTTCAGGTCGATCGACAGGTTCGACCCGGAACGGCCGTTCAGTCCCTGGCTGACTCGGATCGTCATCAACTGCTGCCGCAGTCTCCGCAAACGGGACAGACGGTGGATCCCATACGGCGATATGTCACCGGCCGTGACCATGGACGAAAGGTTTCACCACGCGGAGATCCATGCCGACGTCTGGCGTGCCCTGATCATGCTGCCTGAGCGCCAGCGGGAGATCCTGATGCTCCGCTACTTCCACGACTTCGCAATACCCGAGATCGGGCAGATCCTCGGCGTGCCCGCGGGTACTGTCAAGTCCCGCCTGCACCAGGCCCGACGGCGGCTCAAGGAACTCCTCTGCAACCTGCCGTCAACAGGGGAAGGAAAGGGGCGACTTATTAATGAATGACGCGGATTTCGACCAGGTGATTCGTGAGGGGTTCCGCTACGGCGTCCGCGGCTGTCTTCCACCAGACCGCTGGAGCCAGATCGCCGACGCGATCGCACGGGACCGCCGCGGAAACGACCGGTTGAGACGCTATCGGCCGTATATCATCCCGGGGGCCGCCGCCGCGCTTCTGCTTCTGAGTCTGCTCCTCCCGCCGGTGCGGGCGACGGCAGCTGAGGGTTTCAGGATGCTATGGAACACCCTTTGGGAGGGTCAGGTCGGCGGCCGGCCTGCCAGGGTCGTAACGCTTCCTGCGACGGAGACGGAGGCGGTTGCACCGGGCCCAGAAGACTCCGGTAAGCGGACGGACGTCACGCGGGTGGCGACCGGTGACCTTGACGAAGCCGCGGCCCTGGCCGGGTTCGCACCGCCCGCGGTCCACCAGGAAGGAGCGGTGATGCGGGAAGTCCGGGTGGCTGTCAGTCCGTTGTCGTCCGCCGGCGAGATGAGGGTAGTGGAAGTGGTGTACGACTGGAACGGGCAGCTATACACGCTCTCGGCCATGGCGGCCTTTCTCGCCGGTGAGGACGGGGGTCTGGCGCCGACACCGATCCCTATCCCACAGATGAACCTCTACTCGCCCCCAGGGGAGAAGGTCGGAGATGCCGAGGTCGTCGACCTTGGTGATGTGGAGGCGCTGTGTCTCCAGCGCGACTTTGGCAGCGGTCGGTCGCTGGTTCACTGCGATTGGACCATGGGTGCCGTCAGGGTGAGCCTGAACGGCCCTGATCTCCAGTCGGTGGTCCAGTTGGCCAGAACGGTTGTGATCCCGTAGCGACCGCGGGGGATGCTTGGGTTGCGCATACAGGGTGCCGCCAGCCGGATGTGCCAGAGCGCACCCGGCCCTGCGCGTCCCGGTGAACCAGGGGGCATACTCCTGTAGTCAGAATAGTGGTGACAAGGGGGTGTGGGGATGAGAGAGTCCACCTATCGAGTCGACCGCCGCACGCTGGCCGCCGACTGGCCGCTCCTGGTCCTCATGCTGCTCACCATCGGCGTGACCGCATGGGCCTTCCCGCGCCTGCCTGGCCAGTCGCCCGTTCACTGGGGGGTCAGCGGCACCGCTGACCGCTTTGCAGGCCCATGGTTCGTCGCACTCTGGTGGCCCGTCTTCGCCGCAGGGCTCTACCTGCTGCTGCTCTACCTGCCGCTGCTCGATCCCAAGCGGCAGAACTACGCCGACTTCGGGAGGACCTACAGCCTGATCCGGCAGGCGATACCGGGCCTCATCCTGGTGCTCCACCTTGCGCAGCTGGCGGAGGCCCTCGGCATGGGCGTCTCTACGGTCTCGGTGCTGCTGCTGGCGATATCGGCCCTCTTCCTGGGCCTGGGGCTCGCCATGTCCCGGTTCCGGCCCAACTACTTCGTCGGGATCCGCACGCCGTGGACCCTCGCCAGCGCGGAGGTCTGGCGGCGGACGCACCAGTTCACCGGCCGGGCCTGGGTGGCCCTGAGCCTCCTGCAGGCGGCGGCGGTGCTGCTCTTGCCGCTCCGCGTCCGGTTCCTTGCGTCGATGGCCGTGGCGGCGGTGATGGTGATCCTGCCGGTGGTCTACTCCTACCGGGTCTACCGCCAGGTGAACGGATGACCTGCCTGCGAGCCGCGCCGCCCCCCGTCCGCCCGGATCGCAGCGAGACACGAGCTCCCAGGCGCATGCGAACCCACACAGGGGTCGTCCCGGTGCTGCCCACGATGATCCGGGGCGGCCCCTTTGGCGTGCCTCGGTGCGCCTGCCTCGGGTCTGCTACGCGCCCGGAGTCCGGCGGATGAGGGCGTACGGACGCAGCCGGTACGCCTCGTAGGGCACCGTCCGTCCCGCCATCGCGTCCAGGACCCGCGCCCGGAAGTGCGGGCGGGTGACGAACTTGGCCAGGTTGGCCTCGCTGAGGCTGATGAACGCGACCTCGAGGGTCTCGGCGGATGTGGCGAGGCTGCCACCCACCGCGGCGCCGCGGAAGACCAGGTTGCAGACGCCGCCCCGGGATGTGGAGTAGGACACGCCTGCCAGCGCGTGGATCTCCGCCTCGATCCCGGTCTCCTCCCTGATTTCGCGCACCAGGGCCGCCACCGGCTCCTCGCCCTCCTCGACCTGCCCCCCCGGCAGCTCCCACGTGTCGCTGCGCCAGGCCGTCCGCACCAGGAGCACGCGGCCGTCCGGGTCGGTGATGTAGCCCGAGACCGCCAGGATGTGGCGTGGCGGTGCATACTGGCCGGTGGGCTGCAGGAAGTCCGCCCGGCGGTCGGTCACAAGCCGGTCCAGTTCGCGTGGGTCGTGCCGCAAGGTAGCCTCGGCCTGCTCGCACTCCTCCCGGTCTGCATAGGCCCAGATGGCGACGGCCTCATCCTGGCTCTCGGAAACCCACCGCCCGACCAGGGTGGCCCCATGCCTGAGCCGGTCGGGGAGAAGACACTCCTCGAAGTACCGGGTCAGCTGGTCCGCCATGCCGGGGCGGATGCGGTACGTCTCGCGGCGGTAGATCACGGCGCTCACCTCCCGGATGGGTATACCTATGAGACTGCGCGGGGACGGGCAGGCGTCGCGCCGGTAACGGCGCCGCGGCGCGGGGGGCCATCCCCCGTCCAACGTACAGGAAATGTTCGCCGCGACAGCGAACACGTCTCGGAGAGGTGAGTTGGGTGACGCCAGCCAGCGGCAGCGATTCAAAGGGCAAGCCCAAGGGCTACTTCGGCGATCCCCTGAACATGCCGGTCCAGTACCTGAAGGGCATCGGCCCCGCCAGGGCCAAGGACCTGGCCAAGCAGGGCATCGCCACCGTCCGCGACCTGATCGAACGCGTTCCCCGGGCCTACCGGGATTACTCCAGGTTCAAGCACATCGCCGAGGCGCAGAACGGCCAGCTGGAGTCGCTGATGGGCACCGTCGTGATGGTGCAGGACCAGCGGGTGCGGGGGCACCTCAACCTGACCAAGGTCTACATCTCCGACGGCTCCGGCACGGCCGCGGGGGTCTGGTTCAACCAGCCCTGGCAGGCCAAGCGCTTCCCCGTCGGCACCAAGGTCCTCTTCGCCGGCACCGTGGAGCGGCGCGGCGCCCAGATCCAGATCGTCAACCCCGAGTGGGAGATCATCGACGAGGAGTCGTCCTCGGACCCGCTGCACGCCGGCCGCATCGTGCCGGTCTATCCCCTCACCGGGTCGCTCAACCCCCGGGACGTGCGCCGGGCGGTCCACTTCGCCCTGCAGTCCGCCGTCCACCTGATGCCCGACACCCTGCCCCCGGCCGTCCGGGAGCGGCAGGGCCTGATGGCGATGCAGGAGGCCTGGCGGTCGATTCACTTCCCCGACTCCGAGGCCCAGAAGGAGCGGGCCCGCACCACCCTCGCCTTCGAGGAGCTGCTGGTGCTGCAGACCGGCCTGGCCCTCGTGCGCCGGCAGACGGTCGCGGAGCAGGTGGGCATCGCCCACGGGCCGGAGGGCGAGGTGACCCGCAGGTTCCGGGCGAGCCTGCCCTTCCGGCTGACCGCGGCGCAGGAGCGGGTGATCCGCCAGGTGGCGGCCGACATGGAGTCGCCCCGGCCCATGAACCGGCTGGTCCAGGGCGACGTGGGCTCCGGCAAGACGATGGTCGCCGTGGCCGCACTGGCCAAGGCCGTGGACTCCGGCCACCAGGGCGCCCTGATGGCGCCCACCGAGATCCTGGCCGAGCAGCACTACATCAACCTGCGCCGCATCTTCGCCCCTCTTGGGGTCGAGGTGGTCCTCCTGACCGGCAGCCTCACCAAGCGGGAGCGGGATGCCAACCTGGGGCTCCTGCAGATGGGCGCGGCGCAGATCGCCGTGGGCACCCACGCCCTCATCGAGGACCGGGTCGCCTTCCGGGACCTGAGCCTGGTCATCACCGACGAGCAGCACCGCTTCGGCGTGCGCCAGCGGGCCCGCCTGCAGCAGAAGGGCGAGGTGGTGCCGGACGTCCTGGTGATGACCGCCACGCCCATCCCCCGTACCCTGGCGCTCACCCTCTACGGCGACCTGGACGTCTCCGTCATCGACGAGCTGCCGCCCGGGCGGCGGCCGGTGGGCACCTACTGGCGGCCGGAGGCGTCCCGCAAGCAGGTCTACGATCATCTGATGCGCACCGAGGTGCCGGCGGGCCGGCAGGGTTACGTGGTCTGCCCGCTGGTGGAGGAGTCGGACAAGCTCCAGGCCCAGGCCGCCACGGAGTGGTACGAGCGGCTGCGGGCGGAGTACCCGGAGGTCCGCCTCGGCCTGCTCCACGGCCGGCTGCGGCCGGCGGAGAAGGAGGCGGTGATGGAGGCCTTCCGCCGGGGCGAGATCCAGGTGCTGGTGGCCACCACGGTGATCGAGGTCGGCGTGGACGTGCCCAACGCCTCGATGATGATCATCGAGGGGGCAGACCGCTTCGGCCTCTCGCAGCTGCACCAGCTGCGCGGCCGGGTGGGCCGCGGCAACCACCAGTCCTACTGCGTGCTGATCGCCGACCCCAAGAACGCCGAGGCCCGGGAGCGGCTGCAGATCATGCAGAAGTACAGCGACGGCTTCTCCCTGGCCGAGAAGGATCTGGAGCTCAGGGGGCCCGGCGAGTTCTTCGGCACCCGGCAGCACGGCATGCCCGACCTGAAGGTGGCCAACCCCATCGCCGACCTGCCCATCCTGGAGCGGGCGCGGGCAGAGGCCATGCGGATCGTGGAGGAGGACCCGCAGCTCCTGCGCCCCGAGCACCAGGCCCTGCGCGCGGCGGTCAAGGCCCGGCTGGGCGAGCAGTTCGGGTTTATCCTGGTCAGTTAAGGTCGAGCTTTATAAATGTCGCGGGTTCGGGTTACAAAGTTGAAGGGAGGCCGGCAGGTGGTGCGTCTAACCGGGTGTCGGCATTCGGCGGTGCTCCTGCTCGTCACGCTGTTGCTGGGACTGTTGCCGGGCACCGCCCGGGCCAACGCCGGGCCGCCCCGGATCGGGGGTGACACCGGCGGCCCGCTGCTGCCGGGGAAGAGCGACCAGGTCCACGTGCTCGGCGAGGTGCTCCGGTTCGACCTGCACCCCGACCTGGAGACGGCGTCCGTGACCGCCAGGTACACCCTGGAGAACCGGGGCCCGGCCCTGAAGGGTCAGCCCTTCGTCTTCGTGGTGCAGGACGCCGGCGACGGCGCCGACCTGACGGCCTCCTGGCAGGGCGAGCCCCTGGCGGTGGAGGCCGTGGACACGGCCGGGTTCACGGCGGACGAGCTGGCCCGGATGGCCGGCGCCTGGACGACTGTGAACGCCTGGATGGACCCCGTCACCGGCGAGCCGTACACCCCCGGCGAATTCTACGGCCGCGAGGCTTCCGCGCGTTACTTCCGCTTTGCGGTCGACCTGCCGGAGGGCGCCTCGGGCGAACTGACCGTCACCTACGAGCAGACCGCGGCCTGGGACCGGACGCGCTACGCGCTCCGGGTCCACCACTACCAGTACCTGCTCCTGCCCGCGGAGGGGTGGGCCTCCTTCGGCCCGCTGGAGATCCGGGTGGCGCCGGCGCCGGGAAGCCGCCTCTACTTCGCCGGCAACCTCGACTTCCGGCAGGAGGGCGGCGAGTACGTGGCCGCGTACCCGGGCCTGCCCGGGGAGAACCTGGCCTTCGCCGTGATGGACCGGTCTGGCCTCTTCCTCGGCCCCCGCACGGCCCCGTACTACTGGCTGGGCTTCGCGGGTGTGCTGGTCCTCGCGGCGGCCGTCGGCGCCGGGACCGGCTGGCTGGCCGGCCGGCTTCCCCACCAGGGCTGGGCGGTCCGCGCCGGCGTGGTGGGCGGGCTCCTGCCCGGCGGTGCCCTGATCGTATGGCTGGCCATGCACCTGCTGATGGCCATCCCCGCCCTGCGGGAGCAGTCGTACGGCCCGGCCTTCGCCGGCATCGGCCAGGGGCTGGTGGGCGCGATGCTGAGCGGTGCCGTCGCCGGCTGGACGGCGCGGCGGATGTGGCGGCACCGGCGGTCAGGAGCGGGTGCGGTGTAGCCCTGGCGGGGCTGCGGCGAACGAGTTTCTGATCTCACGAACTTTCCGGGCTCGCAAAGGGATCTTTGGTAGCGAGATGACCCGATGGGAGAGGGGAGGCTGGCGGATTGCGCCCGGCGTGGCTGGAGGAGTTGACGTTCAAGTACCGGAGCTCGATTGCCAATCTGTTTGTACTCCACTTCAACGTGAACGACTACGCAGGGCCCGACAACCGGCGGGTGCGGGACGTGGTGATCCAGGACTTCCTGGAGAACCCGGCGTACGCGCCCCAGGGCAAGCCCCGCCGCGTGGTGGCCATCTACAACCGGGCGGAGGGCATCACCTTCTCCCGGCCGGGGATGCGGGAGGAGTTCATCCGCATCCTGACCGGCGAGCGGATCCGGCCCGAGGACGACATCAAGCTCCCCATCGCGCCGGGGCAGGCCTTCGCCCTGCTCGACAAGCTGATCTACAGCGAGCCGAGCGCCGTGGTGATCGAACAGGCCGAGACCATCCTGCCGATGGAGGAGCTGGCCTCCATGGACCAGGAGGAGCTGCGGGCGCTCACCTTCGTGAAGAAGTGGGCGGGCGACGTGCGGCTCAACCGGATGGGCAGCCCGGTGGTGATGCTGGCCGGTTCGCTGGCCGAGCTCCACCCGCACCTGCGCCTCGCCTCGACGAAGATCGAGTCGATCATGGTGCCGCTGCCCGACCTCGAGGCCCGGCAGGCCTACATCGAGGCGATGGTCGAAAAGAGGCAGCTGCAGCTGGCCATCGAGCCCCGGGAACTGGCCAACGCCACGGCAGGGCTCTCCCGCATCCTCATCGAGGACATCGGCCTCCGGGCCGAGGCCACCGGCCAGCCGATCACCATCGACTTCGCCCGTGACCGCAAGGAGTCGCTGATCCGGGCCGAGTTCGGCGACGTGCTGGAGATCGCCGAGCCCCGGTTCGACTTCACCGCCCTCGGCGGCCTCACCGAGGCGAAGCTCTTCGCCGCCAGGAACATCGTGGCGCCCCTGCGCACCGGCAACTACCGGCGGGTGCCGCTGGGGGTGCTGCTCACCGGCCCCTCGGGCACCGGCAAGTCGGCCTTCTTCTACGCCCTGGTGGCCGAGGCCGGCGTGAACGGCGTGAAGCTCAACTTCGGCAAGATCCTCGGGCCGTACGTGGGGCTCTCCGAGCAGAACCTGGAGAAGGCCCTGCTGGGCATCGAATCGCTGGCCCCGTGCCTGGTCCTGATCGACGAGATCGACCAGCTGCTGCAGCGGGGGGGCGGCGGCGACTCGGGGGTGCAGCAGCGGCTCTTCGCCCGCATGCTGGACTTCATGTCCAACCCGCACAACCGGGGCCGGATCGTCTTCATCGCCGCGACCAACCGCCCCGACCTGATGGACCCCGCCCTCAAGCGGCCTGGCCGCTTCGACCGGAAGATCCCCTTCCTGCTGCCGGGCTGGGCCGAGCGGGTCGCCATCCTGCAGGCGGTGCACCGCCGGTACGGGATGACCGGGGAGCCCGACTGGGAGGAGGCGGCTCACAGGACGCACGGCTACACCGGCGCCGAGCTGGAGTCGGTGGTGCTGAAGGCCTGGGAGCTGGCCGAGGACGCCGGGCGGGGCGAGATCACGCAGGAGGACATCGACGGCGCCCTGGAGCGGATCCGCCCGTCCACCGCCCAGGTGGAGTTCATGAGCGACCTGGCGATCCTCGAGTGCGACGACAAGGATGTGTTGCCGCCCGAGTTCCGGGACCTGCTGGACGACCGGAAGGCCCTGGAGGAGCGGGTGCAGCGCTTTAAGTTGATGAACCTTCGTTAAGCAGTATGAAGGAGGATGAGTCTGATGGGCTTCTTCGCACGTTTGGGCCGGTTGATCCGCGGCTTCTTCTCTCTGTTCATCGGCGGCCTCGAGGAAAAGAACCCGAAGGCGATGCTGGAGGACCTCAAGAACCAGCTGAACGCCGCCAAGGTCCGGTACAACACGACCACGGCCAACATCATCGCGCGTGAGAAGGTCGCGGCGGCCAAGCTGAAGTCCGCCGAGAAGGAGCTGGAGGAGTGCCGCCGGCTGATCCAGGAGGCGAAGCGGCAGAACGACCGGGAGCTGGCTCTGCAGCTGCTCATCCAGGAGGAGCACCTGGAGGCCGCCTACAACACCGCCCTGGAGGCCTACAACTCCATCAAGGCCGAGGCGGACCACGCCCGCCAGGAGTTCGAGAACTTCCAGGCCGAGATGTTCCAGAAGATGAGCCAGATCGAGCAGCTGAAGGTCCAGGCCGACCTGGCCGACCTGAAGAAGGAGATGAACACGCTCCGCTCCAACTTCGCCACCGAGTCCGGCGCCGGCCGGATCAACGAGGGGCTGAAGCAGGCGGAGGAGCTGATCCAGAGCAAGCTGGCCAAGGAGGAGGCCATCGCCGAGCTGGGCAAGAACTCCATCGACTCCCGCATGCGCAGCCTCAAGACCTCGGCTGCGAAGAGCCGGGCGGAGGAGAAGCTGCGGGCGCTCTTCGGCGACGAGCCCGCCCAGACCGAGGAGGAGGGCCGGGTCGTCAAGGAGCGGACCCAGAACTAGCCCGCCGCCCGAGCGGACCTGACAGACGTGAACAGGGCGGTCCCGCCATCATGGTGGGACCGCCCTGTTCATCTGCCTCCGTCGCCCACGGGCCAGCTGTCCGGGGTGTGGTGTGGGGTCGGCGCTCGCCGGCGGCCTCGGGTCCACGGGCCTGCCGAGGTGGCTGAAGAACACCCGCTCGAGGGCGGCAGGGCATCTTCCGTCCACCACCCGCTGCGGTTCCTTGCCGCGGCCTTGCTGGCGGCCTGACGGGGGGTGCTGCACTCGACCACCGCCAATCCACGCTGGCCCGCGGCGGCCAGCGCCATGGGGGCCGGTCCCCACCACGGCGCGCCCGTCTTGTCCGAGGGGGTTGGTCCGCGCCTGTGCAGGGGGACACAGGATTCGATGTTGACAGACTCCCATGGCAGCCCCTACAATCGTCTCCAACGGGGATACCATAAAGTAGATCGGTATACTCGGAATTAGGGGAGGGTGTCAACTTGATCGGGGTGCTGCTTGCGGGGGGACTGACTGGCGTTCTGTTCGGCTTCGTGCTTCAGCGGGGGCGGTTCTGCATGACCAGCGGGTTCCGGGACCTCTACCTGACCCGCGACGCCACCCTGTTCAAGGCCTACGTGCTCTCGCTGGCGATCCAGTCCACGGGCATCTTCGCCCTGCACGCGGCGGGGATCATCAAGTTCGGCAACGACCCGTTCCAGTGGCTGGCGGCGTCGGTGGGCGGGCTGATCTTCGGCCTCTCGCTGATCCTCGCCGGCGGATGCGCCTCGGGCACCTACTACCGCATCGGCGAGGGGATGGTGGGATCGCTGGTCGCCGCCGTCTTCTACGGCATCGGCGCCCTGGCCTCCCGCGGCACGGGCGCCCTGGCTCCGCTCACGCAGCAGATCCAGGCGCCCACCGTCACGCTGAACGGGTCGACCAGCCTGTACGGCGCCCTGGGGGTGAGCCCCTGGATCCTGGTGGCGGCGCTCTGGGTGGTCTCGCTGGCCTTCCTGTTGGGCGCCCGGCGCACACCCGCCCCGGCCTGGCGGGCGCCGGTCGAGGAGAGCCGGTCGCGGCTGTGGCGGGCGGTCTTCGGCCGTGGCTGGTCCTGGCCGATCACCGGTGCGGCGGTCGGCGTAGTGGCGGTCATCGCCTGGCTGACCTCCATCAGTACCGGGCGGATGGCCGGCCTGGGCATCACCGGCGCCACCGCGGGGCTCCTGCGGTTCCTGGTGGCCTCCGGCGACGTCGGCGCCCTGGACTGGAACAGCTTCCTGGTGCTGGGCATCCCCGTGGGCAGCTTCATCGCCGCCCGGGCGGCCGGCGAGTTCCGGCTCAGGGCCCCCGGCCCGGCCCGCCTGCTGCAGCACATCGCGGGCGGCCTGGGGATGGGCTTCGGCGCCACCCTGGCCCGCGGCTGCAACATCGGCAATGGGCTTGTGGCCGTCTCCCAGTTCTCGCTCAACGGCTGGACGGCGACCCTGTTCACCATCCTGGGCACCTGGCTCGGGGCCTACCTCTTCCTGGTGCTGCCCGCCCGCAGGGCGGAGGCTGCGCAGGCCGGGGCGCCCGGACTGGTACACGGTGACTGAGAGGGGAGTGTTGCGCGATGGCGAAGGAAGTGTATCTTGACGTGCTGGGCGAGCCCTGCCCCTACCCGCTGGTGATGGCGAAGCAGAAGATCAACCTGGTGGAGCCGGGCGGCCGGCTGGTGATCGACTTCGACTGCAACCAGGCCACCGAGTCGCTGCCCCGGTGGGCGATGGGCGCCGGCCACGCCGTGGAGTCGTTCGTGAAGACGGGCCCGGCGCAGTGGCGGATCGTCATCCGCAAGCAGGGGAGCGCGCCGGAGCGCATCACCCCCGAGGACTACAGCTGCACGGTGCCCAGCGAGCGGTAGGGTGGGGGATCCCCCGGCGCGGAGGCGGCCTCTTTGCGGCGTGCCCTTCGCTCCGTCGGGGGGCCCGGCGGTCGCCCGTCGGCTCGCGGACGGTTTCCGGCGCCGTGTCGTCGTCGGGACCCGCGGCCTGTGGGCGTCCGCAACCGTTCGCAGCGCATGTTGCGGATTGAAAGCGGCCCCCGGTGATCCACCGCGATGCCCCGACAAGGGGGGCGAGGTGGACCGCCGGGGCCGCACGGTGTTTCGACTGAGGGCGAAGCAAACAGAACTGCCGCCCTTGCCTATTGCCCTCTGCAGCCGGTATGATGGGGAGTGGAAAGGGGAGTGACGCGTTTGATCCGCGCACCCGTCTGATGACTGACCCGTCATAGTGACCTCCTGTCCGCCGTGGAGCCTGAGGCTCGACGGCTGTTTGGCATTGCACGGCCGCGCGCTCCTCCGGTTCGCTCGTGTGCACCGCTGAACCCCACACGAGCGAAGAAGGAGAGAGTGTCGATGGCCGTGTTTCGCGCGCATTCCGCCGGTGTTCGAGTGTTTGAGAACCGTGACCTTGAGGCCTCCGACCGCATCGCCCGCCACCTCGGCCGGGGCGGCGTCGCCATCCTGGACGGCCCGTGGGAGAAGATCATCCGCCTCCGCCGGACCCTGGCCGCCAAGGGCGCCAGCCGTGAGGCGCTGCGCAACCTGATGCTGCGGGCCGACGCCGCCACCCCGCAGCCCGTGCCGGGGCTGCCGGCCCTCCTGCGGGACGGGCTGGTGGCGCTGGACGACGTGCTCTTCGCGCTCCGCTCGGCGGAGAACACCCACCCCGTGGAGGCGCTGGGCGGGTCGCTGATCACCGTCCACCCCGACGTGCTGGTCCCCCGGTCCCAGCCGCTGATCTGGCTGATCCGGCGGGCGCTGGAGCGCGTCCGGCCGGACCTGCCGCCGGCACCTGCCGTGCTCGACATGGGGTGCGGCTCCGGGGTCTGCGCGCTCCTGGCCGCCCAGGTGATGCCGGACGCTGCCGTTCTGGCGGCAGACCACCTGCCGGAGGCGCTGGCGTCGACGGCGGTGAACGCGGCCCGCTTCGCGGCGGAGGGGCGGATCCGCGCCGGCGCCGTGGCGACCGCCGAGCCAGGAGACCTGTACGAGACGCTGGGCGACCGGCGCTTCGACCTGATCATCTTCAACGCCCCCTGGGTGGTGGCGCCCGCCCGCAACCGCATGGAGACCGCCCTGAACGACGGCGGGCAGCGCACCATCCGGCGGTTTCTGGCCGGCGCACCGGCGCGCCTCAACCCCGGCGGCCGGGTCATCGTCGGCTACTCGGACCACTCCGGCCCCAGGGCCATCGCGAACCTGGAGCGGTTCATCGCCGAGGCCGGGCTGCGCATCCTGGGGCGCCTGTCGGACCGCATCAAGACCCACCGGAAGAAGCGGGCCTGGGAGGCCATCTACGCCTACGACCTCGCCGGCCGGGAGTAGGCCAGCCCCCGGGCGGGCAGACGGGGCGGGTGCGACCTGACCGGTGGGCAGGCGAGGAGGTGGGGGCACGACGCGGTCCAGGCCGCTGGCCCCCGGCACGCCGGAGGAATCTGCCCAAATTCTTTGAGAAGTGGGCAGGGTTGTACTGCCCCGGCGGCGAACTGCGTACCATGCCCAGAATCCTCCGAGAAGGGAGTCGGTGATGATGAGCGGGAAGAAGATCCTGATGCTCGTTGGCGACTTCGTCGAGGATTACGAGGTAATGGTGCCGTTCCAGGCGCTGCAGGCAGTCGGCCACACCGTGCACGCGGTCTGCCCCGGCAAGAAGGCGGGGGAGAAGGTGCGCACGGCCATCCACGACTTCGAGGGCGACCAGACTTACAGCGAGAAGCCGGGCCACAACTTCGCCCTGAACGCCACCTTCGATGAGATCAACCCCGAGTCCTACGACGCCCTGGTGGTCCCGGGCGGCCGTGCACCCGAGTACCTGCGCCTCAACGAGAAGGTGGTCGCCATGGTGCGCCACTTCGGCGAGGCGGGCAAGCCCATCGCCGCCATCTGCCACGGCGCGCAGCTGCTGGCGGCGGCCGGCATCCTGGAGGGGAAGGCCTGCGCCGCGTACTACGCCTGCGCCCCTGAGGTGAAGCTGGCCGGTGCCGAGTACGTCAACCTGGAGGTGGACCAGGCCCACACGGACGGGAACCTGGTTACCGCCCCCGCCTGGCCGGCGCACCCGGCCTGGATCGCCCAGTTCCTGAAGGTGCTGGGCACGCGGATCGAACTGTAGCCCGTCCACAACAGAGCCCTCCGCCCCGTTCCCTGGGGCGGAGGGCTTATCCGTGCTGTGGTCGCCGGCCCTGCGACGAGGGCTTCGTCTGGTTCCTCCGGGTTTCTCACACCAGCGGCACCAGCTCGGGCGGCACCGGCTCGTCGGCGACGTGGGCGGCGACGACGGCGGCGAAGAGATCCGGCCTGTCCAGGCACCAGGTGTGGCCGGCGCCGGGCACGACGTAGGCCCGGGCGCTCGGCAGGTTCCTGGCCAGATCCCGGGCGCAGGTCGTGAGCAGGCCGAGCTCACGCCCGCCCACCAGGGCGAGGAGCGGAACCGGGGCGGTCCGGAGCGCATCCGGCAGGCGGAACGCCATGTTCTCCGCCACCACGGCCTCGAGGCCCTCGGCGGTGGTCTGCAGGGTGTCCGCGCGGAACTGCGCCAGGTACTCCCGCGGGATGCCCAGCTGCCGGGCGTTGGCGCGGATCATCCACTCCCGGTGGGCCAGGGGGAAGGTGAGCCGCAGCAGGACCCGGTAGGGGCCGATGCCGGGGAGGGGGCGGGTGAGAGCGCCGGAGACGACCGCCCGCCCCACCAGGTGCGGGTGGCTCGCGATCAGGTGCAGGGCCGTCTGGGCGCCCAGCGACAGGCCGACGACGTGCACCGGGCCTCCGGCCGCGGTGCGGATCAACTCGGCCAGGGCCGCCACGGCGCCCGCGAACGAGAACCGCTCACAGGCCAGCCTGCCGTGGCCGGGCAGGTCGGGCACCAGGCAGCGGAAGCGGTCGCTGAGGCGGTCTACGACGGGCTCCCACATCCACCCGCTGACGCCGCCGCCGTGCAGGAAGAGGATCGGGGGCGCGGATGCCGGACCGGAGATGTGGCAGGGCAAGGACATGGCGGCTACTCCTTTGGCAGGTCGGCCGTGCAGTGGGCGCAGCGGACCGCCTTGATCGGCACGGTGGACAGGCAGTAGGGGCACTCCTTCGTCTTGGGCGGCTCGGCCGGCGGCGTGGGGCGCCAGCGGTTGACCTGGCGGACCAGCAGGAAGACGGCGAAGGCCACGATGACGAAGTTGATGACGGTGTTAAGGAACTGGCCGTAGGCGATGATCGGGGCGCCGGCCTCCCGGGCCGCAGCCAGCGACTCGTACGGGGTGCGGCTCAGGTTGATGTAAAGGTTGGAGAAGTCCACCCTGCCCACGATGAAGCCCAGGGGCGGCATCAGCACGTCGTTGACCAGGGAGGTGACGATCTGGTTGAACGCTGCGCCCACGACCACGCCGACGGCCAGGTCGAGCACGTTTCCCTTCAGGGCGAACCGCTTGAACTCTGCAAGCATCAGGAACCCCTCCCTCGTCAGAAGTATCGCTTCCGTGAAGACTCTGTTCGCAGATGTGACTTCTCATTCTGAGGTGTTCGCAGCTCGAACTTCCGGTGGTCTGAGACCGCCCCGATGCCGCCGCCCAAGCGAGTTGGTGTACAGCCCTTGTGACACAAACCCTCGAGGTGCTCTCAAGCGCCCGAGCCGCTTTCCAGCCCCCGAGCTGCTCTCAAGCTGCCGGAATGACATGCCTCAACCAACCCGGGGGGTCCTCGCGCCCTGGTGAGCCCACGAATCCCCGACGGCTTGAGACTGCTCTGAAACCGCCGCCCGAGCGAGTTTGCTGTACAGCCCTTGTGACCGAAACCCTCGAGTTGCTCTCAAGCCCCCGAGCCGCTTTCAAGCCCCCCGAGCTGTTCTCAAGCTGCCGGAATGACATGCCTCAACCAACCCGGGGGGTCCTCGCGCCCTGGTGGGCCCATGAATCCCCGACGGCTTTAGACTGCTCTGAAACCGCCGCCCAGGCGAGTCTGCTGTACAGCCCTTGTGGCACAAGCCCCCGAGCTGCTCTCAAGCTGCCGGAATGACATGCCTCAACCAACCCGGGGGTCCTCGCGCCCTGGTACGCCCACGAACCTCCGACGGTTTGAGACTGCCCCGAAGCCGCCGCCCAAGCGAGTTTGCTGTACAGCCCTTGTGACACAAGCCCCCGAGCAGCTCTCAAACCGCCGGAACTTCGTGCCTCAACCAACCCGGGGGGTCCTCGCGCCCTGGTATGCCCACGAACCTCCGACGGCTTGAGACTGCCCCGAAGCCGCCGCCCAAGCGAGTTTGCTGTACAGCCCTTGTGGCACAAGCCCCCGAGCCGCTCTCAAACCGCCGGAACTTCATGCCTCAACCAACCCGGGGGTCCTCGCGCCCTGGTGGGCCCAGAACCTTCAACGGTCTGAGACCGCCCCGAAGCAGCATCCCGCGGGGCTGCCGATCACAGCAGGAGGCTGTGGACGAACACAAACAGCAGCACCGTCGCCACCCACCCCGCCAGGGGCACCGCCAGCTCCAGGCCCGGCCAGACGAACGCAGCGCAGGCGAGGAGAGCACCAGTGATCACGAAGTTCCGCCCCATCCAGCGCAGCGGGCCCGGCTTCTGCGGACCGCCGATCGGCCCTTCGGCGGCGGGTTCCGTCGACTCCCCGGGACGCACATCCAGTGCAGGGCGCCGCAGCGCGGTGCGGAGCCGGAATGCGATGAGCCGCAGGGCGAAGACCAGCCGGTCGTCGACCACGTTGCCATACGCGGCGGCCGCGCGGTTGCCGAACTCGATCTCCAGCCGGGCATAGAGGAACCCCAGGAACATGATCTCGCCGCGGCGGGCGAACCTGTCGAGCAGCGGCTTGTCGCTCCTCACCTCGGCCAGCAGCGATTCGATCCGCTCGCGGACCAGCCTGCGCCAGTGCGGGCGGCGGGGACGGCGGCAGGCCATGGCGCTGCGCAGGTAATGCACCAGCAGCCAGTCCAGGTCCGCGGGCAGGTTGCCGTCCTCGTCCAGCGGCTCCAGCAGTTCGACCACCGCGCCGAAGGCCCCCCGCTCGTAGTACTCCCTGGCCAGCCGCCACACGGCGCCGCGCTGCCCGGGCAGGTCGCGCACGGCCCACCGCCAGGCTTCCACCGCCTGGGCGGTGCGCCCGTTCAGCTCGTGGCACGCACCCAACAGGTAGAGCAGGTCGGCGCGCTCGGCCTTGTGCTCCCGGCCGATACGTCTCACGGCGGCCTCCAGCGCCCCGGCCGCAATCGCCGGGTCGGACTTGCGCTGCAGGTCGTGGGCGAAATCGAAGAGGCCGGGCCGTCGCACGAGCGCCTCGACGGCGTGCCGCCAGGCGGCCTCCTGATCGCCATCCGCAAAGGCCGCCTGGGCCAGCCGGATGTGCGGGTCGGCGTCGGTGGGGTCGGCCAGGGCCGCTGCCCGCCAGGCGGCCACGGCGCGGGCCTGGTCACCTTCCTCCCGCCACCACTCGCCGGCCCACCAGAGCGCGAGGGCCCGCTTGGTATCCGGCAGTCCCGCAAGGTGCGCCTCCAGGGCGGGCAGGCCATCCGCTTTGACCGCCTCCCACAGCCCGCGCCGGGCCGGGCCGGCGTCGGGGTTGAGCTCCAGGGCCGTCCGGAAGCTGAGGCCCGCCTCGTGTGGGCGCCCGGCCTTGAGCAGGCACCTGCCGAGGACCCAGTGGAAGCCGGAGTCGCCGGGCCACCGGGAGACGGCGGCCTCGGCCGCCCGGATGGCCTCGTCGTGCTGCCCAAGGGCGGAGAGCGCCAGCGGCAGGCGGAAGTGGGTCCAGCGGGACAGCGGGTCGAGCTCCAGCGCGGCCCGGTGGTGCACCGCCGCCTCGGCGTACTCGCCGGTCAGCTCGGCGGCGTACCCCAGGTACGTGCGCCGCCAGGCCTCGTTCACCCGGCCCTCGATCCGGTTCATGAGGGCGGTGATCTCCGCCGGCTTCCCCTGCGCTTCCAGGACGTCTGCCAGCCGGTCGGCGTATCTGCGCACCTCTTCGGGACGCACGGCCGCGTCCACGGCCCGGCCCAGCCAGGCGATCTGCCCTTCGGGGTCGCCCTGCTTCTCTGCCATCTGGGCCAGGGCATCGAAGGCCTGCGGCGAGGGGGACGTGCCGACCACCTGCTGCAGCAGGTCCGCGGCCCCGGCCAGGTCGCCGGCCTCCAGGAGCAGGTGACCGAAGGCGAGCTGGTCCGGCGCCTCCTGCTTTCCCAGCTCCAGCGCCCGGCGTCCCCAGCGGATCGCCTGCGCGGCGTCGTGCGCCAGCCAGGCACGGGCCAGCGCCCCCAGGCCGGGGCCGTCTCCGGCCGCCTCGGCCTGCTCGCAGAGGCGCGTGAGCAGTTCTGCCGCCTCGCTCTCCCGGCCCAGCCGGGTGCGGGCCGTGGCAGCCAGCGGCCCGAACCGGCCGGGCTCGCCGAACCGCTGCAGGGCGCTGTCCGCTGCTTCGAGGGCTTCCGCATGCAGGCCCTGCTGGAGCAGCAGGTTCGCCAGGCGCTCCTGCAGGTCGGCCGACCGCGGGGTGAGCCGGCTCTCCCGCACGAGGGCCAGGGCCCGCTCAGCCTGGCCCAGCGCCTCGTAGCGGTCGGACAGCTCGCCCAGCAGGTAGTCCGAGTCCGGATCCTGACCCGCGGCCACCCGCAGGGCGCGCACCGCAGCACGCCGCTGCCCCAGGGCCCAGTGGGCGTGCGACCGGCGCCACCACGCCCAGGGATAGGTGCGCTGCCGACGCAGCGCCTGGCGGAGCGCCGCCAGGGCGCCCCGGGGGTCGTCGGTGAGGAGCAGCACCTCGCCTGCCTTCGCCATGTCCTCCGCAGTCGCCGCCGCGTGCTGCCACGCGGTCAGGGCGAGCTCCCGGGCCCGGGCGGCGTCGTGCTCCATCCAGAGCTTGGCCAGCTCGACCTGCCGCCACGGTTCCCCGCCGGGCAGCAGTCTGCGGGTCAGGTACTCCAGGACCGGCAGGGGCCGGTCCAGCTGCTGCCCGGCCAGGAAGGCCCAGTCCAGCGGGGCCTTCCAGTCGGGGTCGAGCTGCAGGGCGAGATCCAGCTGCCGGAGGCCCTCCTCGACCTCGCCCTCCAGCAGCAGGAAGCGGCCCAGGCGGCCCTGCAGGATGGCGTTCGTCGGGTGCTCGGCGGCGAGCCCGATGAGCAGGGCCCGCCCCTCGTCGCGCCGGCCGGTCATGCGGAGCGCCTCGGCCAAGTAGGGCCCGAACCGGAGGTCCTCCGGGAACTGGCGAGCCCCGTGCTCCGCCGCCGCCAGCGCCTCGGGCCACTTGCCCTCTGAGCCCAGGAGGACCGCCAGCGAGTACTGCAGGTCTGCGGAGGTCTCCAGCAGTGGGCTCGAGCGCAGGAGCGCGAGGGCCCGCCCGGGCTGGCCCGTCTCCTGGTAGAGATCGGCCAACCTGTCCACCAGGTGTGCCCCCTCCGGCTCCTGGGCGATGGCGATGCGCAGGCAGCGGGCGGCCGCCCGGTGCTGCCCCAGGGCCCAGTGGGCCTCGCCCCGCATCCACCAGGCCCACGGGTAGACGCGCTCCTGCCGGAGCACCTGTCGGAAGGCCGCCACCGCCTCCGCAGGGTGTCCCTGGCGGTGGCGCAGGTGGGCCAGGTCGGCGGCCAGCACAGGGGAGGGATCCATCTCGTACGCCGCCTCGAACAGCTCCTCGGCCCGCGCCATGTTGCCCGCCTGCGCCTCGGCCTGTCCCCAGCGCTGCAGGGGGGTCGCATTGTCCGGGTCGGCGATAGCCGCCTTGCGGAAGAGGCGGCAGGCCTCCGCAGGTGACTCCCCGCGCGCCGCAAGCCCGAGGATGACGAGCGCCTGGGCCTGCTGCCGGCCCGGCTGCTCCCGGACCAGGGTGACCGCCCGCTCCTCCTCGTCCATCCGCATCAGGTGCTGCGCAACCTCGAGCCGGATCTGCCGGTGATCGGGGAAGCTGGTCAGCACCCATTCGGCGGCCTCCAGGGCTTCCGCGCGCGCACCCAGGCGCGGCCAGGCGCGCAGGCGGAGGAACGCCCGGGAGACCGTCATCTCGCCCTGTTGGATCTCGGCGTAGAGCGCCCGGGCCTCGTCCAGACGGCCGGCCAGCAGGTGCTCCCAGCAGGCCTGCATCCGGCGGATGGCGGCATCCTCGTCCGGCGGCAGCACGTCCAGCAGGCCGGCCGACGCCGCCGGGACGAAGGCCAGGGCCCAGTAGTCGGAGTGGGCGTATACGTGGTCGAAGGCGGCCACCCGCAGGTGGCGCCGCTGGTAGGAGTTCGGGTCCTGGATGTAGAGCCACTGGTCGTCGTAGCCCACGCAGATGTGGACGTGCGCCCCGCCCGCCCACTCGAGCCCGAGGATGGGCGGCACGCCCCGGTCGACGAGCATCCGGACCCGGTCCGGCGTCGCCCGGAAGGCGCGGGCTACCCAGCCCTCCTGCTCCAGGTAGCGGAGGGCCCGGTAGAGCGGCGTGCCGGCGCTTCCGTCCATGATGGCGCTGCCCACGGCGCGCTGGTCGGCGGGCCGGCCGTAGTAGGCGAAGATCATCGCCAGACAGGCCGGGAAACAGTGGTTGTGTCCCTGGCGGAGGGGAGGGACGGGCAGGCGCCTGCCGGGCTCGTCCATCGCGCTCCGGATGCGGCGCACGGTGCGCCCGGCGCGGCGGCCGGGAAGCAGCGGTGCGACGCGGTCCAGGACGCGCTCGGCCAGGTCAGTCTGCCCCACCGCCCAGGCTGCCGAGCTCAGGTGCAGGAGGAGGCGGGGGTGATCGGGGAACCGGTCGCACGCCGCCTCCAGCGTGCGGATGACCTCCTCGGACCGCCCGAGGTGCTGCAGGCAGATGGCCTTCAAGTTGTAGGCCCGGGGCTCCTCGCCGTACACCTCCATGTAGGCTGTGGCGCCGGCGGCGCACTCCTCCCAGCGGTGCTCGTGGGCGAGGATGTTGAGGCGGACGAAGGCCACGGCCTGCTCGGCCTCCGGTCCGGCGCCGTCCGCCAGCGCGGCCGCGCGCTCCAGCGCCGCGGCGGCGCTCCGGAGCCGGCGGCGGGCCGCATAGGAGACGGCCAGGTAGCCCAAGGCCCGGGACCGGTCGGCCCGGGTCCAGCTCTCGGATTCGAGCCAGGGGGTGAGCAGCTCCTCGGTCTCCAGGTAGCGGCCGCGCTCGAGGTAGGTGGCCGCCAGGTAGAGCGTGACGTCGGCCGGGCAGGGTTCGGTGCGGGCCGCCCGCCGCACCAGGCGCATCTCCAGGCCGGGGTAGAGCGTCAGGTCGGCCACACGGGCGGCGATGAGCAGTTCGTCCGGGGTCTGGGCGGTGCGGGCGAGCTCGCTGAGCTGCCGTGCGCACGCAGCGTACTGGCGGGCCTTGAGCTGGGCGGAGCAGCTCTCGAATAAGGGTTGCATGAATATCCCCCAATACGGAAATATCACCCCTTAAGTGTACTATAAAATGGCGCAACTGAGCCAGCGACCACCCGGGGGGTCCGGACGGCGGAGAGCCATCGCCGAGTTCCGGCGATGGCTCTCCCGCGGTCATTCCTCTTGGGCCTGTGCCGGGGCGACCTGCCAGGCGGGGGTGTCTATGTAGTCGCGGTCGTCGATGGCGTTGAAGAGGCTGGGAAGTCGCCCATGGTCGCCGGTGACGGAGTTGCCGCCGCTCACCGACTTGCTCTGGCTGCCGAAGCCGATCAGCAGGTTGGTTCCGATCGAGAAGGCGGACGAGGACTCGATGCCGTTCACCTTGATCATATGGATGTGAAACTCGACGGTCACAGCGACCCCCCTCTCCTGTCACCATATGCCGGCGGCGCATAGTGTGGAGATAGCGGCGGGGGGCCGCCGCGCGTGGAGGTGGTGGCCGGTGGATCGTCTGCACATCGGAGCCGTGGAGGTCACCTCCGACTCGGGCATCGTCTCCGTGGGCCGGACCGTCGTCCGCCAGTCCGGGTCGTCCGGCAAGGGATCGCTGGCGGGCGGCGCGCTCACCGGCGACTTCGGGGTGGCGGTGCTGGGGTTCGGTGTCATCCTGGATGATGACGGCCTCGACGGGCCCGCCTGGGGCTCGGCAGGGGGCAGGGCCCCGGCCGGAGGGAGGGCCCCGGCATGATGTACGGTTTCGGCCCCGTGGTTCCAGCCTCGTCCTATGCGGCCCCGGTGATCAACATCTGGGCCTTCAAGATCAACGGTGTGGACTCGAACGGGGTCGTCGGCACGGGCATGACGGAGATCGGTTACGTCACCAGCAACAACAAGGGCAACTCGCTGGTGGAGCTGCTGGGCGACGCGTGCTACGGCGGGCTGTGGTATGGGCTCCTGAACGACTCGGACTGGGCGGACGGCACATACGCCAACTGGGCCGGATTCCAGAATGTGGGGTGACGGGTTTTGACGTTCCCGTCGTACTCACCACAGTACCAGTCCACCGCCATTAACGTCGGCCTGCTGGAGGTCAACGGCCTGAGCGGAGGCTCGGTCAACCAGGGCATGGCATCCGTGAGCGGGAATGGCGGGGGAAACGGGGGCGGGGGGAGCAGCAACCAGTTCATCGGCATCAACGGCGACTGGGCGTCGGCCTGGATTCACGTCGGGCTGATCTGGTCGGTGTCGGGCGCCGGGGCCCAGCCAGGGGCGGCGCCTTCCGGGCCGATCGGGCAGGCGGGCGAGGCGTTCCTTCCCGCTGCCGAGCAGCCCCCCACGCCTTTCGTGCAGTCCCCCCCGCCCGTCGTGCAGGTGCGCAGCGGCGACCCGTCGCAGCATGGTACCTTCCGGTTCCGGTGGGACCGCCAGGAGGCCGCCGCCCGCAGCGGAGAGCGGGCGAAGGAGGGGCGGTATGCGCGAACCCGGTCCGGGCCGTCCCGCTGAACCGGGGAGGTCGAGCGATGCCCGGCTGCCCGGTGAGATCGTACCTCCCCAGATGCGGGAACTGCTGGCACAGGTCGCCGCGGCGGTCCGGGCGCTCAACCGGCTTGCGACCGCCCTGGAGGAGTCGCTGGCCCGCCCTCCCGTGCACCTGCAGGTGGAGCGGCTGGAGGTGCAGACCCTGGCCTTCCACCTGGGCGACATCGACGTGGAGGAACTCCAGGGCGAGCTGAACATTGGAATCACGCACAGCGTGCGGCTGCAGCCACCCGTGCGGGGCGGGGATGGGGAGCAGGGCCCGCCGGCCGCTGACCCCCCAGGTGGGCGGGGCGCCGGCGGCGGACAGGCGCCGCGCGGGCGGGTGCACGACGGGTTCCCAGGCACTTCGGCGCAGGGCGGGCCCGCACCGGGCGGACCGGGGCCTGCCGCGCAGGCGCAGGATGGGCCGGCGTCTGGCGAGCGGGCGCAGGGGCAGCCTGTGCGAGGGACGCTGCGCAACAGCGTCGTCACCCGACGGCGCGCGCTGATGGACCCCGGCGCACCGCCGGCCCGTCCCGGGGCCTCGCCCACAGCCGGACCCGCGTTCCGTGGCCAGTGCACGTCGAGGGATGCCGTCGAGTCCGCTCCCAGGTCCAGTGCCACGTCGACTCCCGAGTGCACGCCCAAGCCGGCCGCCTCGTTGACGCCCAAGACCAGCTCCGAGTCCACCCCCAAGTCCACACCCGAGTCCACTCCCAAGGCCACCCCCAGTTCCGTGCCCGATCCCATCCGCAACTCCATTGCCGCTTTTGATCCCGGAAGCGAATCCCTGGGCCGCGTCCAGGTCTGGCCCCCGCCGATGTCCGAAGGGAGCGCTGCCGATGACGAAGGGACACCATGAGCCGCCCGCCCAGCGGGCCGGCCCGCCGGTCGATCTCGTCCGCCGGGGCGACCGCCTGGTGCTCCTGGCCTCGCTGCCGGGGGTGAAGCCCTCCGACCTGCGGGTCTCCATCGTGGGCGACCGGCAGGTCCTCCTGGAGGGAACCGTCGCCTACCGGCACCCCCTGCCCCGGGAGAACCTCTCCCTCAACGAGCGCACCTACGGCCCCTTCTCGCGCACCGTGCAGCTGCCGCTGCCGGTGGACGCGGGCGCCGTGGCCGTATCATTTCAGGACGGCGTGCTGGCCGTTGACATGCGCGTCCGGGCCGAGGCCGTCCGCCTGAGCTGGCAGTCCAAGGAGGTGTGGGGCGGTGACCGACCCCGTTGAGGCCGCACAGCGGATTGCGGAGCAGCTGGAGGCCCTGGGCGACGCCTTCGGCGAGGACTTCCGGCGGGAGGTGAGCCGGGCCGGGACCCGGAAGAAGGGCCCGTCCCGGGGGAGGGGGGACGGGCCGCGGGCCGCATCCGTCGCAGGCCCGCCGCTGGACATCTACGTGACGCCCCACGAGGTGGTGGTCGAGGCGGTCCTGCCCGGGCTGACGGATCCGCACCAGGTGACCGTCGGCCTGGCCGGCCCCACCGAGATGCTCATGGAGGCCTACCTGCCCGACCGACTGCCCGACGGCCTGTACATACAGCGGGAGCGGTTCGCGGGCTACTGCGCGCGCCTGGTGACGCTCCCGGTCTCGGTGCGGCCGGCGGCGGCGGTCCGGTATCAGGACGGCATCCTCGAACTCCGGTTCCCGCGGCTGAGCCCGGGAACGGGGAGCGAGGGCGTGGCGGTGCTGCACGTGCCCCGGCACGGCGGTTGAAGCCTGTACGGCGTTGGGGTAAACTGCACCCAGACGGAATCGCCTGGGGGGAGCCTGCCATGACCACACGCGCCACGTCCGACCTGCTGACGCTCTTCGCCGCGGCCGAGGGCGGCTGGGTGAGCGGCGAGGCCATCTCGCGCAGCCTCGGGGTCAGCCGGACCGCCGTCTGGAAGCAGGTGGAGGCGCTGCGGACGCTGGGCTACCTGGTGGAGGCCGCCCCCCGCAAGGGCTACCGGCTGATCGCCCGCCCCGACCTGATCACGCCGGAGGAGGTGCGCACCGGCCTCGCCACCCGGCGGTTGGGTCAGGTGATCGAATACCGGCCCGCGGTGGGCTCCACCAACGACCTGGCCAAGGAGCTGGCCCGGCAGGGGGCGCCCGAGGGGCTGCTGGTGCTGGCCGACCAGCAGACCGCCGGCAAGGGGCGCATGGGCCGGTCCTGGGCCACGCCGCCCGGGGCGGCCATCGCCATGTCGGTGGTGCTCAGGCCCGACCTGCCGCCCTACCTGGCGCCGCGCATCACGCTGGCGGCTGCGGTGGCCGTGGCGGAGGCGGTCCGGGATGCGACCGGCCTCGCCGCGGGGATCAAGTGGCCCAACGACGTCCAAATTGGCGGCCGGAAGCTCTGCGGCATCCTCACCGAGATGGAGGCCGAGATGGACCGGGTGGCCTTCGTGGTCGTGGGCATTGGCGTCAACGTCGGGCTCCGCAGGGAGCAGATGGATCCCGCCTTCCGCGATTCCGCCACTTCGCTGGCGCTCGAGGGGGCTTCCGGCACGCGCCGGGCCGCGCTCGTGCAGGCCATCCTGCTTCGGCTGGAGCAGGCCTACGACGACCTGCTGGCCGGGCGCTTCCCGCACGTGCTCGACCGCTGGCGCGCCCTCTCGGTCACCCTGGGGCGGCCGGTGCGCGTGCTCGGGGTGGACGGGCAGGTCGTGGTGGAGGGGGTCGCCGAGCAGGTGGACGAGGAGGGGGCCCTCCTCGTGCGGGACGACGGCGGCCGGGTACACCGGGTGTTCTCGGGGGAGGTCTCGCTGCGGCCGGCGTGAGCGGGAGTTGATCGGCCCGCTGACGCACGGAGCGTCTGGGTATCCCGTGGTGCCCGCACCAGGCGACCAGATCATAGACAGTGCCCGCTCTACGTGGATGTCATCTACCTGGCGACGCCGCTGGCAACGGGCCTCCTGGCCGCTGCCGTGGCCGCCGTCGCAGCCCTGCCGGGCGTTGCCCGCAGGCCTGACGTGGTCCTGCGCACGGGCTGACAGCCGGTCCCGCGGGGGCTGGTGCCTGGTCTCGGCTCTCCTGATGAATGGCGCTGTGATGCGTGGGGCCGTTATGCCTGGCGTTGCCTCCGCGCTCGGGTATACCGGGGACTGGAATAGATTGGATAGCGCGCCCTCCGGCAGGGAGGGATCGGCGGCCCGTGTGGCGAACCATTCGCTCACCGAAACGGGGAGGATCGCACCGGATGAGCTATCAGCCGCCGCCCAACGGGTTCCGGACCTTCGTGCTCCTCTGGGCCTCGCAGTCGGTTTCGGTCTTCGGCTCGGCCCTGACCCTGTTCGCGATCGACATCTGGCTGGTTCAGGTGGTCTACCCGCACCCGGAGCAGCAGCCGCAACTGGCCTGGTCGCTGGCCGCCGTCGGCCTGGCGATGGGGCTGGCGCAGCTGCTCACCACGCCCCTGGCGGGCGCGCTGGCCGACCGGCTGGACCGCAAGGGCCTGATGCTGGCCATGGATGTGGTGAACTGCCTGGTGATGGCCCTCTGCGCCTTCCTGGCGGTATCCGACCTGCTGCAGGTCTGGACGGTCCTGGCGGTGGCGGGTGTCTTCGGCGTTACCAACGCCATCCACCACTCGGCGTTCGACACCTCCTACGCCATGCTGGTCACCGACGAGCAGCTGCCCCGGGCGAACGGCATGATGCAGACGATCTGGGCGCTCTCGTCCGTGCTGTCGCCGGCGATCGCCGCGTCCCTGATCGCCCTGCCCGCCCTGGCGAGGCAGGGGCAGATTCCCGGCGCCGTGGGGATCTGCTGGCCGGGCTCGAGAACGGCGTCCCCCTGGCGCTGGTCGTCGATGCCGTCTCCTTCGCCCAGGCCGCGGCGGTGCTGGCCTTCCTGCGGATTCCGTCCCCCCGCAGCCTGGGGATGCGCCGGCAGCAGGCGCGGGCGTCGCTCTGGTCGGACGTCCGCTTCGGCGTCGACTACATCCGGCGGCGGCCGCCGCTGCTATGGCTTCTCGCCACCTTCGCGGTGGTCAACCTCTGCCTGCCGCTGGGGGTCTTCATGCCCCTGCTCGTCAAGGTGAACCTGGCCGCAGACTGGGCGGCCCGCGGGATGACCTACGAGACCGCCCTGGCGACCCTGAATACCATGATGGCGGCGGGCGGCCTGGCGGGTGGCGTCCTGGTCAGCATCTGGGGCGGGGCGCGGCGGAGGCGGGTGGTGGTCCTGCTGCTCACCATGGCGCTGGGCGGCGTCGCCCAGGTGGGGCTGGGGTTCATGCCCGGCCTCTACCTCGCCGGGGCAGCGGCCTTCCTCATCAGCTTCTGCGGACCCATGTCCAACGCCCACTCGCAGGCGATCTGGCAGGGTCAGGTGCCCCGCGAGGCGCAGGGGCGCGTCTTCGCCGTGCGGCGGGTGATGGCGCAGGGTCTGCACCCCCTGGGGCAGGTGCTGGCCGGGTGGCTGGCGGCGCGGCTCGACCCCGGCGTCGGCCTGGCGCTGCTGGGCGGCGTGATCACGCTGGTATCCGGTGCCCAGCTGCTGAACCAGCAGGTGATGCGCGTGGAGGACAGGGCCTACGTCGAGGGGCTCGCGAGTCGAGCCGAGGCGTGAACCGCCCCGTCCGGGGACGCCTCCCCACGGATACGCAAGAACAGTAAAGGATGAGTCAGTTTTGCAGTATGAACTCGTAATCTCCGATATGGACGGGACCCTGCTCCGCGATGACAAGACGATCTCGCCGCGCACCAAGGAGGCGATCCGGCGGTTCGAGGCGGCCGGCGGCCGCTTCTCCTTCGCCACCGGGCGCGGGGTGGAGGCCTCCCAGCGCTACTTCCGGGAGCTGCAGCTGACGACGCCGCTGGTGCTGCTCAACGGTTCGCTCCTCTACGACCCGGTGAACGACCGGGACCTCGTCGTCCGCTCCCTGACGCAGGACGTGGTCGCCGCGGCCTGGCCGCTGCTGGTGGAGGCGGGGCTGCACCTGATCGTCCACGGGACGCGCCGGGGGGTGGTGCGGCAGATGACCCCCACTATCGCCGAGCACCTGGAGCTCGACGGGATCACCGTGGACCTGCGGCCGGACCTCTCGCCCGCCACGGCCGGCACGGTGATGAAGATCCTGACCATCGGGGAGCCGGAGCAGCTGGACCGGGCCGAGGAGGCCATCCTGGCTGCCCGCCTGCCGGTGAAGCTGGTCCGATCCCATCACACCTATCTCGAGGTACTGCCGCCGGAGGGCGGCAAGGGGACCGGCGTCACGGCCCTGCTGGCGCACCTGGGCATCCCCCGGGAGCACTCGCTGGCGCTGGGCGACTACTTGAACGACCTCGACCTGCTCGCCGCCGCCGGCCTGGGCGTCGCCATGGCGAACGCGCACCCCGGGCTGAAGGCCGTCGCCCAGCGGGAGACGCTCACCAATATGGAGGACGGTGTGGCCGCGGTCCTGGACGCCCTGGTGGAGGGGCGTCCTGTCGGGCGGCCGATCAGCTGACGGTTGCACAACCCTGCCCCCATATGTTAACCTGTACGAAAGTGCAGGTTAACATATGGGGGTGCCTCTGCGTGCGTACGACACGGTTGCGGAACATGGCCCTGGCCGCGGTGATGGCGGCGCTGATCGCCGCCGTCGCCCCGGTGCGCCTCTTCCTGCCCGGCCTGCCTGCGGTGCCGGTGACGCTGCAGGTGCTGGTCGTCCTGCTGGCCGGCGGCCTGCTCCGCCCGGCCTGGGGCGCCGCCTCGATGGGGCTCTACCTGCTGCTGGGGGCCGCGGGGCTGCCCGTCTTCGCCGGCGGCAACGCGGGGCTGCACGTGCTGGTGGGGCCGACGGCGGGCTACCTCTTGAGCTACCCGCTGGCGGCCGCGCTGGTGGGGGCGCTGGCGCCGGTGGATGTGCGCAGTTCGCCGCTGCGGATCGCGGGCGCGATGCTGGCGGGCCTGGTCGTCATCTACGCCGGCGGCTCCGGCTGGGCATGGCTGGTGGGGGGCAAGGGGCTCACCGCAGTGCTGACCGGCTGGGTGCTGCCCTTCGTGCCCTTCGATCTGGGCAAGGTGGCCGTGGCGGCGCTGGGGGCCGCCGCGGTCCGGCGGGCGCTGGTGCGGGCCGGGTTGCTGCTTGTGTGACGCAAACATGGGGGGTCGCCGTGCAGGTCCTCCCGCAGTCCCAGGTCATCGCACGCAGGAGGCCATCGGCACTGCGCTGTCCGGCCGCACCCCTGGGAGGCCTTCGGGGGAAGGAACCTGGCCGCTTTCCAGGAAAACGGGCAAGAATGTGGCACCCACCGGTAACCTTTCCGGTGGGTGCTTCGTTGTAGAGGGTGCAGACGGATTCGTTCTCATATGGAGGTCATGTACTGTGAACAGAGTGATCAGACTGACTGTCGCCCTCGCCACGGTGATCGCCTGCTCGGTGGGCGTGGCCTACGCCGCCGGGCGCCCCGTGCCCGAGAACCTGCCGGAGGTCGCGCTGCAGAACACCACGGAGGCGCAACTGCCGGGAGACGCGGAGGCGCTGGAGGCGGCCCTGTCGGCGGAGGGGCCCGTGCGGTACAAGATCCTGGTGATCGACAGCCCGGAGGGGGAGGACCCCACCGACTACCTGGACCGGGTGGCCGCCGAGTGGGGCCTGCCCGGACCTGATACGCTGTACCTGATCATCTACACAGAGGACAACTTCAACATCCGCTTCTACATGGGCGCCGACTTCCGCGCCGCCGGGGTCGATGTGGAGGAGATGCTCACGCTGGTGCGCACCCACTACCTGGCCGGCAAGCGGGAGGGCGACGTGGCCGGGGCACTGGCCGACCTGATCGGCGCGGTGAACCGGCGGATGAGCGGCGACGAGACCTCGCCCGGGCGGTGACGGGCCGAGGGCACAGGGGAGGCGCCTCCGGACCAGTGCCAGGGGGCGCCTCCCCTGGCTGTGTGCGCCGGCCGCTGCTTCACCGCCACCCGGCCAGGTGGTAGACTGGGGGTGTTCCGCCGGCCACACTTCTTGGAGGGACCAGACGTGAACCTGCGCGCACGGCTTCGTGCCTACGTTGACGCCTACCCCCGCATGCTCTGGTTCCTGGCCATCGGCAGCTTCCTCAACTCCACCGGGGCCTCGTTCATCTGGCCCCTGACCACGATCTACATCCACGAGCACCTGGGCCGGTCGATGACCGTGGCCGGAACGGTGCTGCTGCTCCACTCCGCCGGCGCCATGCTGGGCCAGCTCGCGGGTGGCTGGGGCTACGATCGGATCGGCCCGCGCCCCGTCATGCTCGGCGGGCTGTTCGCCGCCACCGCGGTGACGGCAGTTCTGGGGCAGACGTCCTCCTGGCCCGTCTACGTGGCCTGCATGGTGCTCTACGGCATCGCGCTCGCACTGCCGCTCGCGCCGGTGGGCGCCATGCTGGCCAGGGTGTGGCCCGGCCAGGGGCGGCGCGCCTTCAACTTCAACTACGTGGCGAGCAACCTGGGCGTGGCCGCGGGAACCGCACTCGGCGGCGTGCTGGCGGATCGCTCCTTCGCGCTGGCCTTCGGCGGTGCGTCGGTCCTCTTCCTGCTTTACGGCCTCTTTGCTGCCGCCTTCATCCGGGAGGAGCGGGTCCGGGCCGGTGACGTCCGGGAGGGGGACGGCCGGGGGCGGGAGGCCGCGCCGGAGGGGCCCGTGCCCTGGCCGCCCATCATCGCGCTGTTCGTGGCTTACCTCTGCATCACCCTGGTCTACGGGCAGTGGCAGACGGGGAACTCGATCCGCACGCAGGAGCTGGGCTTCGGCCTCTCCGCCTTCTCGGTGCTCTGGACGCTGAACGGGGTCCTCATCTTCGCGGGCCAGCCGGTGCTCAGCCTGATCGTGCGCCGCATGCGCCGCCCCACCGCCCAGATGGTGGCGGGCGTCGCGCTCCTGGCCCTTGCCTTCGGGGTGCTTCTCACCTCCGACCGCTATGGCATCTTCGTGCTCTCGATGGTGCTGCTCACGTTTGGCGAGATGCTGGTCTGGCCGGTCATCCCCGCCACCGTCGCCCGCCTCTCGCCGCCGTCGAAGCGGGGGCGGCTGCAGGGGCTGATCCTGAGCGGGCAGACCGTCGGGCGGATGCTGGGTCCGCTGCTGGGCGGCATGCTCTACGACGCAGCGGGCTACACCGCGCAGATTTCGGTGATGACCGCCGGTCTGGCGGTGCCGCTGCTGGCGATCCTGTACTACGCCCGCACTCGGTGGGCCGACGAGGCCGCACAGGAGCAAATCGAGGCGTGATGACGCGACTGGGCCCCCGCTCGGAGGAGCAGGGGGCCGCTTCACTTGTGGCGCCGGGCCTCATCAGTAGCCCCAGCCGCGGTCGGGGAACTCCAGGCTCTCGATCACCAGTCGTCCGTCCTCGCCGGGCCGACCACGGCCCGCCCGCGTCAGTATACCCAGCCGTGGTCCAGGAACTCCAGGCTCTCGACGACCAGTCGCCCGTCCTCGCCGGTGCCGATCACCGCCCGACCGGTCCAGTAGGAGCCGCCCTCGTACTCCTGAACGGACGCCATGAACTCGATGGAACCATCCGGTCCGGGAGGGGCGGGCTCGATCCGGGGGCCGTACTCCGCCTCTACGATCCGCCCCACCCGCACCGGGCTCGGAACGTAGTGGACCCGCCCGACGTCCTGGTCCATGAAGGCTGCCCGCACTGCGGGATCGGGGATGTAGCCTTCGATCTGGTCGGCGAGGCCGTACCACCTGGCCACGAAGAGGGCGGTCAGCAGATCGGCCGCGGTGGTCGGGTAGGGGCCGGGGGTGACCTCCTGGCTGAGCTGCCAGGCCAGGTAGGGGAAGGCGGACTCGCTCGGGGCCCGCTCGATCACGTAGCGGGAGACGAAGGTGTAGCCGCTCAGGCTGCCCGTGATCTCGACGGCGCCGTCCGGCCGGATCCCGTAGCCCATGCCGAAGGCCAGGTTGGTCTTGGGATGCCAGCCCCAGGGCGAGACGAACTGGTCGCCCTCCATCCACTCGAAGGCGATGGCGTGCCACGCAGCGGGACTGCCCGTCTCCCTGATCAGCACCGGGCTGGCGATGCCGGGGATGGTGACGAGGTCCACGCGGCCCAGAACCGAATCAGGCAGCCAGTCTTGGATCGCCCTGAGGCGGTTGCCCCGGCTGTCCAGGATCCAGACCTCATCGGCGTGCCACTCGCCGAGCCGACCGATGATCGCCTCGGCCGCACCATCCCCGTTGAGGTCCACCTCCCGCACCGGCAGGCCGGCCTCCGCCGCCTGACGCAGCTGCTCGCTCCTGAACTGGGCGAGGGTGACGGGCTGGACGGGCGCGTACTCGTCAGCGGGCCAGGGCTCCGCGCCTGCCAGCATTGCCGCGCGGGACGGAGGCTCGGCGGGCTGCGCCTGCCCCCGCCGCTTGACGAAGGACTGGGCGGGGTCGGCGAAGTGGTCCACCCGTTCGTCCAGGATGCCCGTCATGTCGCCGATCCAGCCCTCGGGTGCGGGGCCGGGAGCGAACACGTAGACGGTCTGCTCCTGCCGGTTCAGGACCGTCAGCTGCCAGCAGGCGTCGTAGGTCGGACCCAGCGGGGAGTGGCACTCGGGCACCGCCTGCAGGTTGAACCAGACATCGGCATCGCCGCTTCGCTGCTTCCAGGCCAGGCCGTCCTCCGGTTCGGGCGGCAGGTAGCGGAGCAGGCCCGGTCCCTTGGGATCGCGGCGGAAGATGCCCTGGTCCGTGATGAACCAGGTGACGTACGGCTCGCCGTTGGAGGCGCCGATCAGCCTGGCTCCATCCCGGATGTAATGCTCCTCCACCGAGGTGAGGTCGGAGCGGAAGAAGTGATGCTGCGCACCGTCGCCGGGCAGCAACTGGACCGCAGGCGGATCGGTCTCCGCCGGGCTCAGCACCGCAGGTGCGGCTGGCGTGCCCGGTTCGGCCTCCAAGGGAGTTGGGCCCGGTTCTGCTTCGACAGGCACATCTGCGGGCCGGGTCGGCTCATTGACGGCAGGACTGCTGCCACAGGCGGACAAGAACAAGAGGGCGCCGAGAACAAGGAGCGCCAGGGGCTTGGCCTTCATGACGACTTGCCTCCAATCGGAGTCACACCCGACACTCTCAGCGGTTCACTAGTGTGACTGCTCAAGGTTCGCTGCTGTTCCCGATCGGACCTGGCGATGCTGGTGCACGGCCGCGCCAGATCCTACCATCGCGGCTTGATCTCGCACGATACCCTGGCCGGGCCAGGCCCTGCCGGCGACGCTTCATCTCGCACAACACCCGGGCCGCGCCAAGTCCTGCCGTCGTGGCTTGATTTCGCGCAATACCCGGGCTTCACCGTAACCCCGCGCGGTGGTAGACTGGGGATGTTCTTCACACCATGGAGGGACTGGCCTTGCACCTGTCTGCCCGCTTTACGTCCCTGGTTGACGCCTACCCGCGCCTGCTCTGGATGCTGGGCATCGGCAGCTTCCTGCATTCGGTGGGCTTCGCGTTCATCTGGCCCCTGACCACGATCTACATCCACGACCACATGGGACAGTCGATGACCGTGGCCGGCGTCGTGCTGCTCTTCCACTCCGCCGGGGCCGCCCTGGGGCAGCTGGCGGGCGGCTGGCTCACCGACCGCATCGGCGCCCGCCGGGTGATCCTGACCGGACTCACCCTGTCCGCACTGCTCATGGTGGTGCTCGGCCGCTACGAGTCCTGGCCCGTCTACGTGGCCGTCATGATCGCCTTCGGCATCACCTCTTCGCTGGCCGGACCGGCGATCAACGCCCTGGTGGCGCTGGCCTGGCCGAACGGCGGGCGGAGGGCCTTCAACTTCAACTACGTGGCCCACAACCTGGGGGTGGCCGTCGGAACGGTCGTCGGCGGGCTCCTGGCCGACATCTCCTTCTCCGTCGCCTTCTATGGCGCCGCCATCCTCTTTGGCCTGTTCGTGATCTTCGCGTTCGTGGCGATCCGACCTGCGGGGGCGGAACCGCACCGTGACCCGAGGGCGGTGGGGGCCGGCCCAGCGCAGGGCGACGGCGGGGGCCTCGCCGGAACCACGCCGGCGGCTCCCGAGTGGCCCGTTCCCTGGCTGCCCGTCGTGGCGCTCTTCGTGGCGTACCTCACCGTATGGCTGGTCTACATGCAGTGGCCGGTGGGCGTCTCCGTCCACATGCAGGCACTTGGATTCGATCTCTCCGTATACTCGCTGCTCTGGACCCTGAACGGCGCGCTGATCGTCGTCGGGCAGCCGCTCCTCTCGTGGGTGCTGCGGCGGGTGCGGCGGGCCGCCGCCCAGATGGTGCTGGGCCTGGCCCTGATCGCGGCCGCGCTCGCCCTGCTGCTCACCTCGTCCCGCTACGGGGTCTTCGTGGGTTCGATGGTGCTCCTCACCTTCGGCGAGATGCTGCTCTGGCCCGTCATCCCCGCCAGCGTGGCGCGCCTCTCCCCGCCTTCACGGCGTGGGACGCTGCAGGGGTTCATCCTCTCGGGCGCCACCTTTGGCCGCATGCTGGGCCCGCTCCTGGGCGGCATGCTCTACGACGCCTCCGGGTTCAACGTGCAGATCGCCGTGATGAGCGCAGGCCTCGTGGTCCCGCTGCTGGCGGTGCTCCTCTTCGACCGGACCCGGCCGGCGATGGTCCCCGCCGAGGGCGACTGAACGAACGATCCCCCGCCATTTGGGCGGGGGATTGCGCGGTGCGCCCAGCATGGGCGCTGACTTGTTGGTGAAAGTCCAACACGGGCGAGGTGGCACTAGCCCGTTAGCCAAAGGCAAGGGCTGCCCAGT
>NZ_JAGGLG010000035.1 GCF_017874315.1 Symbiobacterium terraclitae
TGTAGGGCTACGACCGGCGGAAGCCGGATGCGGGAAAACTGCACGTCCGGTTTGACGAGGGGGCGTTGGCCGAAAGGCCAGCCCCTACTCTATTCTGACTGCCGGCAGCAGCCGCAGGGCGCGGTCCTGCGCTGCAGTCCGAAAGGCTGCTTGCCGGCGGGTGCCAACCGCGGGGCCTGCCGTGCAGCCCGAGGACTTACTCCCCAACTGGACTGCTTACTGCCCGTCCGGCACCAGCCGAAGGGCACGGCCTGCGGTGTAGCCCGTGAAGTCCCGGCGCAGGAGATCGCCGCGCTGGTGCAGGGGCGACTGGTCGTCGTAGTGCGGGCTCAGGAAGTGGCCGGACTGCCCGGGGGTGACGATGGACCAGCTGTTGCCCGTCGGGTCCGCCAGGTCCACCACCTGCCGCCAGGGGGCGAACGTCCGTACCATGCCGTCGGCGCCGAAGGACATGGCCCCGACGGTGACGCCGCTGCCGCCGATGGGATAGCGCGTCGGGTTGAAGAGCCAGCCGAGGGGGGCCGCGGCGGAACCCACGGGATGGGGTGGCTGCAGCCGGTGGTACCGGCCCCAGGCCCACCTGGACGGATCCCTGCCCTGCAGCGCGACCGCCCGGTCGACCGCCGCCAGGAACGACTCCACCGCGAGCCGCTCAAGCCCGCCCGCGGCCTCGATCCAGCCGTTGGGACGCCCCTCGGCGGCCGCCAGCAGGGCCAGGTCGGTCACGTTCCCCTTGTCGGCCATGCGCTTGTAGAGCGCCTCGCCCATCAGCGGCTGGTAGAGCCGCCGCGTCAGCTCGTCCCACCAGAGGTGGAAGACGAGAGGGGCGCCCTGGTCCGCGCTGTCCACGTGGTCCCAGGCCTTCAGCAGCGCCAGGGCTGACCGGGCCGGCTCCCCCAGGTCGGCCTGCTCCACCGCGGGCAGCAGCACCGGGAGCAGCGTGCGGGCGTGCAGGTTGGTGTAGTCCACCTGCATGGCCCGCATGTGGTCCGTGGTGAGGTCGCCCCTCGCGGCCTCGATCATCTCGACGATGCGCATCGCGCGGTAGGGCTGTGCCCACGAGTAGGTGAGGAAGTAGGGATAGGCGTCGTCGATGACCTTGTTGTTCGCCGTGACGATGTAGCCCTCGGGGGGATTGACGGCCTCGGGCATCTGTTCGAAGGGGACGAAGCCGGTCCACTCGTACTCGTCCGTCCAGCCCGGTACGGGCAGCAGGCCGTCGCCCTGCCGGCGGATGGGCACCAGGCCGCCGGTTCGGTAGGCGATGGTGCCCTCGACGTCGGCGAAGACGAAGTTCTGGGTGGGCACGTGGAAGGAGCGCAGGGCGTCCCGGAACTCCTCCCAGTTGCGGGCCTTGAGGAAGAGCAGCACGGCCTCGAGCTCAGGCGTGCCCATGTGGGCGGTCCACTTCAGGGCCAGGGCCTCCTCCGGCCGGTTGTCGGCGTCGCCTGCCACCTCCGAGATGATCGGCCCGTGACGGGTCACCACCACCTCGAAGGGGACCGGATCCTGGCCCTTCACCGGGATCAGCTCCCGGTAGACCTGCGCGTCCTCCCAGCGGCCCATGTACTCGAACTGGTAGGGGTTGTCGGGGTTGCGTCTTTCGATGTAGAGATCCTGCACGTCGGGGTTGGTATTGGTGACGCCCCAGGCGATGCGGTCGTTCTGGCCGATGACGATGCCCGGCGCCCCGGGGAACATGACGCCGTAGGCGTTGATCTGCCCCGGAATCACCAGGTGCTGCTCGTACCAGATCGACGGGGTGCGGGCGCCGAGATGGGGGTCGTTGGCCAGCAGCGGCTTGCCGGTGCGGGTGAGCTCACCCGAGATGACCCAGTTGTTGGAGCCCCGCCCCTCGTCGGGGGCGCGCAGCAGGGCCAGCAGCCCGCTGAGGTCCAGGCTGCTGCCGGCAACGCTGGTCCGCTCGCCGGCGGCCACGGAGCCGGGCGCGGCTTCCCGATCGACAACGGCCATGGCACGCGGCGTGGCTTCCTGATCATCAGCGGCGCTACCGGCGCGATAGCGGATCATCGTGATGCCGTCGGCCGGGTAGGCGGGCATCAGCTGGTCGGCCAGTTCCGCGCCGACCGTGTTGCGCAGCTGCAGCCGGTAGACCTCCGCCTCGAAGTTGCCGCCCAGGTCATAGGCCATGATCTTGCCGATGAGGGCCGAATCGACCGGCGTCCAGGGCTCAGGCACGTACCCCAGCAGCGTGAACTCCACGGGCAAGCGCTTGTGCGCAATCGCCTCCTCGATGTAGGCGTTCACGCCTTTCGCGTAGGCCTCCAGCAGCTCGGTGGCCCAGGGGCTGTACGCCCTGACCGAGGCCTCGGCCGCCCGCTTCAGGTTGAGCGCCCGGAAGAACTTGTCCGTTTCCAGCTGGCTCGGCCCGATCACCTCGGCGAGGCGACCGGCGGCGGCACGCCGGGTCAGGTCGAGCTGGAAGAGCCGGTCCTGGGCCACCACGTAGCCCTGTGCCATGTAGAGGTCGTGCTCGTTCTCGGCCACGATGTGCGGAACGCCCCACTCGTCCCGGTAGACCGTGACCGGCGCCCGGAGTCCGGGCAGCGCCAGTTCGCCGCTGGTGCGGGGCAGGCTCCGCCGGGCGTATGCGTACCCACCGGCCAGACCCAGCAGCAGGACGACCACCAGGCCCAGTGCAGCGTAGCTCAGCCAGCGTGCCAGCCGCCTCTTCCCCTTCTGTGTCTGGCGCTGCCTACGCGTTGTGACAGCCATGGCTCAACCCCCACGTAGAAAATGATGGAGAACTTATTCGGCGGTCTTTTCTGATCTACCTTTCAAGTGCGGCGGATCGGGGTTCTGCTGACCAGTCGCCAGGGGGCAAGACTGTTCAAACGGACACTCGACACATCGGCGGCCAATCCCCGGCTCCGTGCGTCCGACTTAGATAGCAAGGATTTGAGCCACCCCGGTCACCCGAGGTGGCTCAAATCCTTGTCGTTTACCTCTTGCCCGGGTGGCCTATCCACCTGAGCCAGTGCTACGCCGGCGGGGGCAGCATGCGAAACTCGGCACTGCCGCTCCCCGCCTGCGCCCGAGTCAGTTCGCCCCGCAACCACGGGACGATGCGGTCGGCGAAGGACGGGTCCAGGGGGTGCCCGGCCGCGCCGGGGGCCAGGATGGCTGCTGAGGCGCCCAAGCCACTCAGGTCGTCGATGCGCCGGTAGGTGGTGGCGGTGCGGACGACGCCCGGGTCGGCCGGCGCGGGTCCGCTGCGGTTGATCGAAGACGGGCCGCCGCTCAGCGGGAAGGGACCGAGGTCGGCCAGGTGGCGCAGCGCGGGCACGGCCTGACCCAGGCTGTGCCGGAACCGGACCTGGTGCTCGCGGCCCCAGGACCAGGACTCGGGCCGGCGCCCCTGGCGCGCGGCCAGGTAGGCAACCGTCCGCCGGAACGCCTGCAGGGCGAGGCGCGGGAGGCCGAGCTCTCCCTCCAGTGACAGCCAGGGGTTCTCCTCGCCGGAGAGGGTGCGCAGCAGCAGCCGCTCCGCGGCCTCCAGTCCGGTGCGGGTTGCGGCGAACTGGTTGAACAGGGTGAGCCCCATGCGGGGGCGGAAGACGTCCTCCAGCAGGGCGAAGTACCAGCGCTCCCAGAGGCAGGCTGCGCCGGAGCCCACCGGCTCGTCCCGGTCCCAGTCCGAGAGCAGCAGCAGCGCCTGCTTCTCCAGCTGCGACAGGCTCTCGGCGTACACGCCCTGGCGCAGGCCCTCCTGCAGCGCCTGGAGCATCGGCTGCAGCAGGGTGGCGGCCTGCACGCTCACCGTGTCGACCGACAGCGGCGCGAGCCGCTCGGCATCCCAGTCGGACCGGGCCTCCAGCCACCCGCGGGCCCTGTCCGCGACACCGGCTGGCTGGCCGGCGACGACGACGCCATCGGGCGGATTCACCACTTCCCTGAGCTCAGGGCCGGTCTCAATCCGGGCGATCGTGCCGTCGATGCCGGCGTACACGGCGGCCAGTCCGGGAGCCGTCCACCCGGCCAGGGCCGCGCGGAACTCGGCATAGGAGCGGGCCCGGTTGATGCCCAGCAGCGCGGCTGCCTCCGCCGCGGGCTGAAGCACCGGGGACTGGAGCACCAGCCTCCCGGACGGGCCGGCGGCCAGGACAGGTCCCGCTGCACCGAACTCGATGGTGTGGGGGACGGGGAGGCCCTGTCCCCGCACCCGGATGAACATCTCCAACCGCTGCGGTTCCGGAGTCCCGGCGGACGTCTCAGCTGTGGACGGCTCCGCAGCACCTGCGCACACGGCAGGAGCGGATTGTGCCACGCTCCCGTGCACCGGCGAAGCGGTCGACACCTGAGCGGCAGTCGGGACCATCGAGCTGCCAGACGTCTGAACGGCGGTCGGTGGCGTACCCCCTGCGACCCCTTGAGGATCGGCCGGCTCTAAAGCCAGCACAGCGGCGCCGGAACCCGCCGGCGCGAACCCCCAGGCGAAGTGGCGGGACCGGCCCGCGAGGAGGCCGGGAAGCCCGGCGAGGGCGACGCCCTCCAGGCGGGCGCCTTCTGGACCCGAGAGGACGAGCGGGTGGAGCGGGGAGGGAGCGCGTGGCGCCGTCTCCAGCGCGCAGCCGGCGATGGGGAAGCCCGAGGCCGTGCGCTCGCCGGAGACAGCCCAGGCGAGGCCGCCGGCGATGGTCTGCGGGGCGTGCGCGGCCAGCTCGCAGAGGTCGGCCAGTTCGGGCAGCCCGGACGCGTCGGCCGCTCCGATGCCAGCACCGACGCCAGCATCTTGACTCGCACCCCGGTCGGGGCCGGCGAACAGGGCCGCCGCGGCGGCCGGCCCCGCCACCCGGGCGACTTGCAGGCGCACCAGCTCGTCCGCCAGGGGCAGGGTGAGCTCGAAGGCCAGGAGCTTGGCGACGGCCAGGGAGTCCACGGCCCGCCACGGGTCCGGTACGATGCGCGCGAGGGCGAACTCCGGGGGCAGGTGCCCCTCGGCGATGAAGGCGTTCACGCCGTCTGCATAGGCCTCGAGGCAGGCGCGGACGTCGGCCGGGCAGTCGGCCAGGGCGCGCTCGGCCAGCCGCTGCAGGCCGAGGGTGCGCATGAGCCGGTCGCGCTCCAGGAGCGCCTCCCCGCGGATCTCGGCCAGGCGGCCTGCTGCCGTGCGGCGTGCGACCTCCATCTGCCACAGCCGCTCCCGGGCCGCCAGGTATCCCTGGGCCAGGAAGAGGTCGTGCCAGTTCTCGGCGGTGACATGCGGCGTTCCGTGCTCGTCGTGCCCGAGCGACACCGGCCCGCCGAGCGCGGTGAGGCGGATGGTCCCCCGCTTCCGCGGACGGCTCAGCTGCAGGAAGGCGAAGGCGGCGACGATCGCCAGCCCCAGGAGCAGGGCGAGGGCGATCAGGGCCGCGGCGCGGGTCGCCAGCGCCAGGGCGAGGACGAGGATCTGGAGGGCGCCGGCGTATGCAAAGAGACGGAGCAAGGGTTCACCTCCGCACCATCGCAAAGTGCTGGAGTAGGGTTTGCTAGCCTCCCTCCATTCTCCTGCAATGGCCGTTGCCACCGACATTTCGCGCGTGTTATAATGCGATGGTGCGACTCCGTCTTCGTAGACCGGCGCCCTGAAAGCAGCCGCAACTGCTCAACCAGGTCGCCTGGTAACGGCGCCGGGTTCGAAGCGACAGAAAGGGAGTTTGGGAAAGAATGAAGCCTGGCATTCATCCGAAGGTCGAGAAGACCACGATTACCTGCGGCTGCGGCGCTACCTACGAGGTGCTGTCCACCAAGAAGAACATCCGTGTGGAAATCTGCGCCAACTGCCATCCGTTCTACACGGGCAGCCGGGTTGCGCGCGTGGAGGCCGGCTCCCGGATCGACCGGTTCAAGAAGAAGTACGGCCGGTAACCCAGAGAAGGGTTCGAAGAAAGCAGAGCCAGCGCGCTCTGCTTTCTTCATCAATTTGCTTGGAAGACCGAGAGGGGAGGGATGGGCATGAGCGTACAGCGGGGGGTCTATGGCGGACAGGCCGTGATCGAGGGGGTCATGATGCGCGGTCCCAAGTGGATGGCCATCGCCGTCCGCCGTCCGGACGGCGAGATCGCGATCCACCGGGAAGAGATCAGGTCCGTCATGCAGCGGTACCCGGTCCTGCGGCTGCCGCTGCTGCGCGGCGTGGTGACCATGGTCGAGGCGCTGTCCTACGGCATCAGCGCGCTCATGTTCTCGGCCAACCAGGCGATGCCGGACGAGGAGCAGCTCAGCAAGGGCGAGATGACCGTGACCACGGCCGTGGGCTTCATCGTGGCCATCGGCCTCTTCGTGGTCGTGCCCACCCTGCTGACCAACTACGTGAAGGCGCTCTCGGCAAGCCCGCTGCTGACCCACCTCGTCGAGGGCGGGCTGCGGCTGGCGCTCTTCATCGGATACCTCCTGGCCATCTCGATGATGAAGGACATCCAGCGGGTCTTCCAGTACCACGGGGCCGAGCACAAGGTGATCAACACCTACGAGGCCGGCGACGAGCTTACGGTGGAGAACGCACGGCGCCACTCGCGCGAGCACAAGCGCTGCGGCACCAGCTTTCTCCTCTACGTTGTGGTCATCTCCATCGTGATCTTCTCGCTGGTCAACGTGGACAACGTGTGGCTGCGCATCCTCCTGCGGTTCGCGATGCTGCCGGTGGTGGCCGGCGTGGCCTACGAGTTCATCCGCCTGGCCGGCCGGACCGACAACGCGCTGGTGAACGCCCTGAGCCGTCCCGGCATGTGGCTGCAGGGCCTGACCACCCGCGAGCCCGATGACAGCCAGCTGGAGGTGGCCATCGCCTCCTTCGAGACCGCCCGGGGCCACGGCCTTCCGGGTTAGCGCCGCTTTGTACGGGGCACGGGCCTGCCCGCGCCCCTTTTCCATGCCCAGAATCCCCGCAGGTGAGGTGAAACCCATGGATGCCCGAATGAAGGAGAAGCTGGAGGGTGTCGTTCAGCGGTACGAGGACCTGACCTACAAGCTGGGCGATCCGTCGGTCATCAACAACACGTCCGAGTACCAGCAGGTGGCGCGCGAGCACAACCGGCTGGGCCCGGTGGTGGAGAAGTTCCGGGCGTACCAGAAGGCCGAACAGGAACTGAACGACGTGCTGGAGATGCTGGAGGGTCCGCTGGATCCCGAGGAGCGCGCCCTCTTCAACCAGGAACTGAAGGACCTCAAGGATCGGCTGGAGCAGCTCAACGAGGAGCTGCGCATCCTGCTCCTGCCCCGGGACCCCAACGACGACAAGAACGTGATCATGGAGATCCGCGCCGGGGCCGGCGGCGACGAGGCCTCGCTCTTCGCCGCGGAACTCTTCCGCATGTACACCCGCCTGGCCGAGCGGCACAAGTGGAAGACCGAAGTGCTCTCGATCAGCGAGAACGAGGCCGGCGGCGTGAAGGAGGTGCTCTTCCAGATCAACGCAGAGGGCGCCTACTCCCGCCTGAAGTACGAGGGCGGGGTCCACCGGGTGCAGCGGGTGCCGGTCACCGAGTCGCAGGGGCGCATCCACACCTCCACCGTCACCGTGGCGGTGATGCCGGAGGCCGAGGAGATCGACATCGAGATCAAGCCCGAGGACCTGAAGATCGAGGTCCAGCGGGCGGGCGGCGCCGGCGGACAGCACGTCAACAAGACCGAGTCCGCGGTGCGCATGACCCACCTGCCCACCGGCATCGTGGTCTACTGCGCCGACGAGCGGTCGCAGATCCAGAACCGGGAAAAGGCCATGCGGGTGCTGCGCTCCCGGGTGTACGACTACTACAGCCAGCAGGCCCGGAGCGCCGAGGAGGAGCGCCGTCGGGCCCAGGTGGGCACCGGCGAGCGGTCGGAGAAGATCCGTACCTACAACTTCCCTCAGGACCGGGTGACGGACCACCGCATCGGCCTCACGGTGCACAACATCACGTCCATCATGGACGGCGAGATCGACCACATCATCGACGCCCTGGCCCAGCACGAGCAGGCCGCCCGGTTGCAGGGCGCGGAGGCGTAGTCAGCCGTGGCCGGCGGGTGGGATGGCACTGTCGGCGAACTGCTCGCCGAGGCGAGGGCGCGGCTCGCGGCGGCCGGCGTCGACGGCTCCGACCGGGAGGCCGCCTGGCTGCTCGCCCACGTGCTGGGCTGTACGGCCGGAGCGCTGGCCGCCCGCCGGGCGGAGGCGCTCCCCCCGGCGGCGGCTGCGGCGTTCGGTGCGCTGGTTGCCCGCCGCGCCGCCCGGGAGCCGCTGCAGTACATCCTCGGCACCGAGGAGTTCATGGGGCTGACCTTCCAGGTGAGCCCCGCCGTGCTGATCCCGAGGCAGGACACGGCCGTGCTGGTGGAACAGGCGGTGGCTTGGCTGACCAGGGCGGCGGAGGCGGGGCGGGAACCGGTGCTGGTGGCCGATGTGGGCACCGGCAGCGGCGCGATTGCCGTGGCGGTCGCCCGCCTGCTTCCCCGCGCCCGGGTGGTGGCGGTGGATGTGAGCGCGGCGGCCCTGGCCGTCGCGGCGGAGAACGCCCGCCTCAACGGCGTGGCGGACCGGGTGGAGTTCCGGCAGGGCGACCTCTTGGCGCCGCTGCGCGCCGAGTCCGGGGCGGTGCGGTTCGCTGCGATCCTTTGCAATCCGCCTTACATCGGGGAGGCGGAGATCCCCGGACTGATGCCCGAGGTGCGGGACTGGGAGCCGCGCATCGCCCTCTCGCCTGGCGCCGACGCCCTGGCGTTCTACCGCCGCCTTGCGCGGGAGGCGCCATCGCTCCTGCGGCCCGGCGGATTCCTGGCCGTCGAGGTGGGCGCGGGCCAGGCCCAGGCGGTGGCCGGGCTGTTCCAGGCGGCCGGGTTCGAGGGGATTGCGGTCTACCCGGATTCCGCCGGCGTGGACCGGGCCGTTTTCGGGAGCGTCGCACCGTGAGGCGGCGCTCGTTTCGTTTGCCCACGAACGGACCGTTCCGGCCGCGCAGACCACAACTTCCCATGAGGATCTTACCGGTCGACCTCGCATCCTAACTTTGCGATCGCGCGCATAGGAACCGGGCAGGAAATGGCACGGTTGGCCCCGAAATTTAGCGAGATGCTAGGGCAACCGATCGGGGGGAGGGCAAATCGTGGAGCGGACGGTAGCAGGAACGCGGGTGCTGCAGGTGGACGCGGTGAAACCGGAACCGGCGGCCATCGCTGAGGCTGCTGCGATCCTGCGCGCGGGCGACGTGGTCGCGTTCCCCACGGAGACCGTCTACGGGCTCGGGGCCAGCGCGCTGGACGGAGAGGCCGTGGCGCGCATCTACGCGGCCAAGGGCCGGCCTTCCGACAACCCGCTGATCGTGCACATCGCCGATCGGGCGCAGCTGGAGGGGCTGGTGTCCGAGGTGCCGGCCGTGGCTGAACGGCTGATGGACCTCTACTGGCCCGGTCCGCTGACGCTGGTGATGCGGCGGGGTCCCGCGGTGGCCCCGGAGGTGACCTGCGGCCTCGACACGGTGGGCGTGCGCATGCCCGACCATCCCGTGGCCCTGGCCCTGGTGCGGGCGGCCGGCGTGCCGATTGCGGCGCCCAGCGCCAACCGGTCGGGGCGGCCGAGCCCCACCGCGGCCGAGCACGTCCTCGAGGACCTGGCGGGCCGCATCCCGGTGGTGCTCGACGCCGGTGAGACCGGCGTGGGCGTGGAGTCCACCGTGCTGGACGTGACCGTCGACCCGCCTGTGCTGCTGAGGCCCGGCGGCGTGACGCTGGAGGAGCTGGAGGCGGCCGTCGGCCCCGTGGAGGTCGCCCCGGCCGTGCGCGGCGAGGATCCCGGTGAGCGCCCGCGCTCGCCGGGCATGAAGTACAAGCACTACGCGCCCCGTGCCCCCCTCATCCTGGTGGACGGCCCGGTGATGCAGATGCAGGACAAGATCCGCGACCTCGCCATGGAGTACCTGGAGGAGGGGAAGCGGGTGGGTATCCTGTGCAGCGCCGAGAGCCGCGGGGTGTACGTGGCCCCTGTGATCCTGGAGTACGGCGCCCGGGCCGACCTGGGCGGGGTGGCCAGCGACCTGTTCGCCGCCCTGCGCGCCTTTGACCGGCACGGGGTTGACGTGATTCTCGCCGAGGGCGTGCCCACGACGGGCATCGGCCTAGCCATCATGAACCGCCTGCGTCAGGCGGCCGGCGGGCGGGTGATCCAGGTATGAGGGTGCAGCGGGTGCTGCTGGTCTGCTCGGGCAACACCTGCCGCAGCCCCATGGCGGCGGCGCTGCTCAGGGATCTCTGGCAGCGGGAGCAGCCGGGCTGGGAGCTCACCGTCGAGTCGGCCGGCACCGGGGCCTTGCCGGGGCTCCCCGCGACGGACCACGCCGTCGCCGTGATGCAGGAGCGGGGGATCGACCTCTCGGGGCACCGCTCCAGGCCCGTCCTCCGTCTGGACGGCTACGACCTGGTGCTGACGATGACGCGCGCCCACCGGGATGCCCTGCGGTCCCGTTTCCCCGAGGCCGCTGGCCGGGTGTTCACGCTGGGCGAGTACGCCGGAGAGGACGCCGACCTTCCCGACCCCTTCGGCGGCCCGCTGGAGCAGTACCAGCGGACAGCCGCCAGACTGGAAGCGCTGATGCCGTCCGTTGTGGCACGAATTCGCACCGAGGGGAGCAATGCCGGATGAACGTGGCAGTAGCTTGTGACCATGGCGGTCTCGACCTCAAGGAGACCGTCATTTCCGTGCTTGGGTCCCTGGGGCACACGGTGACCGACCTGGGCACGCACGACCGCAGCTCGTGCGACTACCCCGACTACGCGCAGAAGGTGGCGGAGGGCGTGGCCGCCGGGACCTACGAGCGCGGCGTGCTGATCTGCGGCACCGGCCTCGGCATGTCCATCGCCGCCAACAAGGTGGCGGGGGTGCGGGCGGCCCTGTGCAACGAGATCTACTCCGCCCGGATGGCCCGGGCGCACAACGACGCCAACGTCCTCTGCCTGGGAGCCCGCGTGGTCGGCCCGGGCGTGGCCGAGGAGATTGTGCGGGCCTTCTTCACCACCGAGCACGAGGGCGGGCGCCACGCCCGCCGGGTGGAGAAGATCCGCCTCCTGGAGACCCGCGAAGGCAGGTGAGTCTCTCGTGACCGGCGAGTCCTTCAGGGCCGGTGAGCCCGGCCGGGCCGGCGAGCCAGCGGAGGTAGACGACGAGTTCCTGTCCGCGGTGCGGTCCCAGACCAGGGCCGCGGTGGACGAGCTGTTGGCCGTGGCCGGCCTGTCCCCCGGGCAGGTACTGGTCGTGGGCTGCTCCACGAGCGAGATCACGGGGCGCCGCATCGGCAGCGCCGGGAGCGAGGCCGTGGCCGGGGCCGTTCTGGAGCCCCTGTGGGAGGCCGCGCAGGAGGCGGGCATCTACCTGGCCTGCCAGTGCTGCGAGCACCTGAACCGGGCGCTGGTGGTGCCCGCGGCCGCCGCCGAGCGGTACGGCTGGGAGCGGGTGTCCGTGGTGCCCGTACCGAAGGCGGGCGGGGCGTTCGCCGCCCGGGCGATGCGCCGGCTGCCGGAGGCGGTGGTGGTGGAGGAGATCGCCGCACATGCCGGTCTGGACATCGGTCTGACGATGATCGGCATGCACCTGCGCCATGTGGCGGTGCCGGTGAGGCTGCAGACCGCCATGATCGGTCAGGCGCGGGTGGTGGCTGCCCGCACGCGTCCGAAGCTGATCGGCGGGGCGCGTGCGGTGTACGAGATTTCATAAAGGGGAGATGGCCATGTCCAGGGTTGTCGTCATTGACCATCCGCTGATCCAGCACAAGCTCAGCATCATTCGTGACAAGGATACGGGCCCCAAGGAGTTCCGCGAGCTGGTCAATGAGGTGGCCATGCTGATGGCCTACGAGGTGACCCGGGACCTGCCCACCGAGGAGGTGGAGGTGGAGACGCCCGTCGCCAGGGCCAGGTGCCGCCGGCTCGCCGGCGAGAAGATCGGCCTGATCCCCATCCTGCGCGCCGGCCTGGGCATGGTGCAGGGCATCCTGAACCTCTATCCGACGGCCCGGGTCGGCCACATCGGCCTCTATCGCGACCCTGGCACGCTGCAGCCCGTCGAATATTACTGCAAGCTGCCCTCCGACCTGAGCGAGCGCGAGCTGATCGTCGTCGACCCGATGCTGGCCACCGGCGGCTCCGTGGTGGCGGCCCTCGACCTGATCAAGCGCCGGGGCGGTGTGAAGATCAAGCTGCTCTGCCTCATCGCGGCGCCCGAGGGCGTCAAGGCCGTACAGGAGACCCACCCGGATGTGGATATCTACATCGCCGCCCTCGACGAGCGGCTCAACGAGCACGCGTACATCGTGCCGGGCCTCGGCGACGCCGGCGACCGGCTCTTCGGCACCAAGTAGGGCCAGCGAATGCGGGGGGATGCAGATGGCACGGCCCAGCTGGGATGAGTACTTCATGGAGCTGGCCCAGGTGGTGGCCAAGCGCTCCACCTGCAACCGCAGGTCGGTGGGAGCCGTCTTAGTAAGGGACAAGCGGATTCTGACCACCGGGTACAACGGATCGCCCCCCGGGCTGCCCCACTGCACCGATGAGGGCTGCCTCATGGTGGACGGGCATTGCGTGCGGGCGATCCACGCGGAGCAGAACGCGATCATTCAGGGGGCCCTGCACGGCATCGATCTGCGCGGCGCCACCTGCTACGTGACCAGCAGCCCCTGCGTCCACTGCACGAAGATGCTGATCGGCGCCGGGATCAAGCGGATCGTCTATCTCGAGAGCTACAGCGAGCAGATCGGCTTCGAGATGGCCCGGCAGGCGGGCGTGGTCATGGAGCGGTTCCAGCCTTCCAATGATTCCTGAGCTTTACAGCCTGTCCCTTCGCGCTTAGAATAACAAAAGCCGGAGTCAGGCATTATGTCGCTCAGGGCGGTGCTGCGGAGCCCTGTTTAGGAGATGGGTCAAGATGTTGGAAAAGGCAGGCCTCGTCTTCGGGCTGGCACTGGTGGCATCGCTGGTGCTGACGCCGCTTGCACGCAGGCTGGCACTGCGCGCAGGCATCGTGGCGCCGGTGGTGAGTCGGAGCGTCCACACGGAGCCGAAGCCGTTCCTGGGCGGCCTCGCGATGTACGTGGCGTTCGCCGCCGCGATGGCCGCGGGCGGAGGCCTGAGAGACCCGCAGGTGGTCGGCATCCTGGTCTGTGGCGGTCTGATCATGCTGCTCGGCGTCTGGGACGACCGCCGGCCCTTGCGGCCGAAGGTCAAGTTCCTGGGCCAGTTGCTGATCGCCGCGCTGCTGGTCTACTTCCCGGCGTGGCAGGTCCAGGTGCAGGGCATCTACAGCCCGCTCGGCGACCGGTGGGTCTCGTTCGGGCTGCTGGCCGGGCCGCTGACGATCATCTGGATCGTCTCGTTCATCAACGTGATGAACTTCATCGACGGCCTTGACGGCCTGGCAGCCGGCATCTCCACCATCGCGGCGCTCACGCTGCTGGTGGTCTCGCTGCAGCAGTCCCTCCCGGCGGCGATCCTGCTCTCGGCGGCGCTGGCCGGCGCGGCCATCGGGTTCCTGCGGTACAACTTCAACCCGGCCAAGATCTTCATGGGCGACGCCGGATCGATGTTCCTGGGCCTCACCCTGGCAGCCATCTCGGTGAGCGGCGTGATGAAGAGCGCCCTGGCGGTCTCGGTGCTGGTGCCGGTGCTCGCGCTGGCGGTGCCCATCTTCGACACGGCCTTCGCCATCGTGCGGCGGCTGGCCGGTGGACGCTCCATCGGCCAGGCCGACAAGGACCACCTGCACCACCGCCTGCTCAGACTCGGGCTCTCGCACCGCAACACGGTGCTGGTGATGTGGGCCGTGTCGGCGGCCCTGGGCTTCTCCGCCGTGGCGGTGACGGAGGTCAACTTCGCCGGAGCGATGATCATCGTCGGGCTGGTGCTGGCGGTCGCTTTCGGCGCCGCCCGCCGCCTGGGGCTGCTGGAGGTCTCCCATACGAAGGAGAAGCATTCCGGCCGGTGATCGGGGGAAGAACAGGAGGGTGAGAGGGCCGCCTCTTACCCTCCTTTTCGCTTCATCATACATTCCGAGGAGGAAACGCAGTGGCTGTACGCCGCAAGGTGATGGCGATCTTCGGCTCCCGGCCGGAAGGCATCAAGATGGCGCCGGTGGTCCAGGAGCTGCGCCGCCACCCCGACTGGTTCGAGACGCTGGTGGTCTCCACCGGCCAGCACCGGGAGCAGCTGGACCAGGTCTTCGAGGCCTTCGGCCTCCGCGCGGACCACGACCTGGCCATCATGCAGCCGCGTCAGACGCTGACCGACATCATGGTGCGCGCCCTCTCGGGTCTGGACGCCCTGCTGACGGCGGAGCGTCCCGACCTCGTGCTGGTGCACGGCGACACCAGCACCACGGCGGCCGGCGCACTGGCGGCCTTCTACCACAAGATCCCCGTGGGGCACGTGGAGGCGGGGCTGCGCACCTTTGACAAGTACAACCCGTACCCCGAGGAGATCAACCGGCGCATGGCCGGGATCATCGCCGACATCCAGTTCGCCCCTACGCCCCGGGCCCGGGAGCACCTCATCTCGGAGCGCGTCGACCCCGGGACGATCTTCGTCACCGGGCAGACGGGCGTGGACGCGGCGCTGACGGTGCTGCGCCAGCCGCACGAGTTCAGCGTGCCGGCCCTCCGGGAGATCGACTTCGACCGGCACCGGGTGGTGGTGATGACCGCCCACCGGCGGGAGAACCTGGGCGAGCCCATGCGCAACATGTTCCGGGCGATCCGCGACCTGGTGGAGCGGTTCCCCGACGTGCTGCTGGTCTACGCTGTCCACCTCAACCCTGCCGTCCGGGAGCTGGCCTGGCCGATCCTCGGCGGTCACCCCCGCATCCTGCTGCTGGACCCGCTGCCGTACCCCGACATGATCCACCTGGCGGCCAGGTCGTACATGGCGATGACCGACTCGGGCGGCATTCAGGAGGAGACACCGTCGCTGGGGGTACCGCACGTGCTGATGCGGGAGACCACCGAGCGGCCTGAGGCGCTGGAAGCCGGCGTGATCCTCCTCTCGGGCACCAGCTACGAGGGCGTCTATTCGGCCGGCGAGCGCCTGCTGACCGACGGGGAGCTGCACCGGAGGATGGCGCGCGCTCAGAACCCCTTCGGCGACGGGCAGGCGAGCAGGCGCATCGCCGAGTACCTCGGCTGGCGGTTCGGCTTCCTGCCGGAGATGCCGGCTCCGTTTGACCCCCGCGCGTAGACCTCGGGTGAACTCTCGGGAGGAAAAGGCGGAAGACAAGACGAAAGAACTAGACCGTATGCCCGAGTGTTATCGCAGGCCTAACCACTTGGAATACTTGAATCTAAGGCACCACGGCTCATTTTTCCTTGTGTTTTAGAGAGTCCTTTTGTATAATCCGCCTTGGGGATTTCACCGGATACCGGTTGAGGAGGTAACGCAGAGGGTGTCACGCAGAACCCGCCGGTCACCCTACCTCCTGGTCGCGGTCGATTTCGGCTACACCCTGCTGGCTTCCCTGATCATCTTCGGGGGCCTGGGGTGGTGGCTGGACGGCCGTGCGAACACCACTCCCCTGTTCCTGACCGCCGGCATCCTCCTCGGGCTGGCCGTGGCGTTCAACGGCCTCCTGCGGCGGCTCAGGGTAATCGAGCGCGCCGAGAAGGCGGAGCGAGACCGGGACGAGCAACCGCCGACCCAAAGCCAGCCCTGACCCCGTGAAGGGGGCGGCTCGTCGTGGCAGCGGACATACTACTGGGTATCCTGGTGGGCGCAGCCTGGGGCTGCCTCACGAATGCGATCCTGTTCCGCAAGATGGAAAACAACCGGGCCGCGGGTATCGAACCTCTGCGCGGTATTGGTCTTGTTTTTTTTGTACGGTACCTGTTGGATGCGGCTGCGCTGGTCATCCTATACCTGGTGACCCGCAGCGCCCCGGCCCTGGTGGCGGCGGCGGTGTCCATCACGGTGGCCGTGAAGGTTTCGCTCTTCACCGTTTTCCTGCGGAAGGGGGGGAAACTTGAGTGACGACGTTCCTGTTCAGCCTCGCAGCTGCAGAGGGGGAGCGGGAGTTCCACATTCACCAGCCATTCGGGGTTTTTTTCAAGGACACGCTGTTTGAAATCAACAACATGGTCATCACGCAGTGGGTGATCATCGCCGTTCTCGTTGCCCTGGCGGTGGTGATCAACCGGGCGGTGATCAACGGCCGCTTCACCCGGCTGCGCGGGTCGATGGAACTGCTGCTGGACTTCCTCGAGGGATGGTTCTCCTCCTTCATCGGCAGTCGCCAGTACGCCCGGCAGTATATGCCCCTGCTGGGTACGCTCTTCCTGTTCATCCTCTTCTCGAACTACCTTGGCGTTCTGCCGACCGTCGGTTATGGCCTCTTCGCCCCGACCGGGCGCTGGGGCACCACGTTGGGCCTGGGTATCGTGGTGGCCATCGCCGTGCAGGTGATCGCCATTAAGAACCTCGGCGGCATGGGCTGGGTGAAGCACCTGCTGCACCTGGGGCCGCTGTCGATCCTTGAGGAGTTCGTACATCCCTTCTCGCTGTCGCTCCGTCTCTTCGGCAACATCTTCGGCGAGGAGACGCTGCTGGCCGTCATCATCTTCCTGGCCCCGATGATCGCGCCGATTCCCATCATGCTGCTCAGCCTGATCTTCGGCGCCATCCAGGCCGTTGTGTTCACGACGCTTACCGCGATCTACATCGGCGCCGTGCTCGAATCGCACGGTGCGCACGGTCACGGCCACGCCCACGAGGGCGAGGCTGAGCACCACCCGGCCCCCGCACACTAGGGCCCCGTTAACGCAGGTATTAGCTTTCCTCCCCCTCTAGGGAAGGCGCTCCCTTCCTTTACCCCTGGGAGGATTGACTAAGAGGGCGCTCGTCGCCCGCAGCTTGGAGAAATATCTCTCTAACTCGTGAAGGAGGGGAACCCGCACCATGACTGCAGTCGCATGGATCGCTCTGGCTGCCGCGCTCGCCATCTCGGTTGCCGCCATCGGCGCGACCATGGCTCAGGGCAAGGCCACCGCCGCCGCTATGGACGCCATCTGGCGTCAGCCCGAGGCCGCCAACGACGTTCGTGGCGCCCTGATCGTGTCCCTGGCCCTTATGGAGGCCATCGCGATTTACGGCCTGCTGATCGGCCTGCTGATCATCTTCATCCTCGGCTAAAAGGGTTTAAGGCTCGAAGGGGGGCGACCCGGGGCTAGTCACCTCTGGTCGCCCCTTACTAGAGAGGGGGGGAACTCTTTTTGGACTTCTTCTTGTTCACGCTCGCAGCCGAGGAAGGCGGTATCAACATCTTCCCCGAGCCCAACGAGCTGATCTGGACCATCATCAACTTCGCCATCCTGCTGTGGCTGATGTACAAGTTCCTCTACAAGCCTCTGCTGGGCGCCATTCAGGCCCGCGAGGATGAGATTAACAACAACCTGAAGAAGGCCGCCGAGGACCGGGCCGAGGCGGAGCGCCTGCGCAAGGAGTTCGAGGCGCAGATCGCCAACGCGCAGCGCGAGGCCCAGGAGATCCTGAACAAGGCCGTGAAGAACGCGACCGCCGCCAAGGAGCAGATTGAGGCCGACGCTCGGGCCAGGGCGTCGGAGCTGCTCGAACAGGCCACCCAGACCATCGAGCGGGAGAAGGCCAAGGCCCTGGCGGAGCTGCGGCTTGAGGTCGCCAATCTGGCCGTGGCGGTCGCCGGCAAGGTGATCGAGCGCAACCTCGACACCGAGGAGCAGCGGCGGCTGGCTGACAGCTTCGTGGCAGAGGTGGCGAAGCACTAATGCTGAACCAGGCCGTATCCCGGCGCTACGCTCAAGCCCTCTTCGAACTGGCCCAGGAGAAGGGGCTGCTCGACCAGGTCAGCCGTGAGCTTGAGCTGGTGCTTCAGATGATCGAGGCAGACGGCTACCTGCGGGCATTCATCAACGACGCGGTGATCTCGCCCGCCCAGAAGCGCGAGGTCTTGGGCCGCGTGCTGGAGGGCAAGGTCTCCCCGCTGGTGCTGCACTTCCTCTACGTCGTGGTGCAGAAGCGGCGCGAGACCTATCTGCCCGGGATCTACCGCGCATTTCAGGACCTGGCCAACGAGGCCCTCGGGGTCGTGGAGGTCGAGGTCCGTTCTGCCGTTCCCCTCGCGGAGGAGACGGCGCGCAACCTTGAAGCCAAACTCGTAGCCCGTCTCGGGAAGCGGGTGAAGTTCAGGACCCAGGTCGCCCCCGAACTGATCGGCGGCCTGGTCGTGCGGGTCGGCGACACGCTGATGGACGGCTCCGTCCGCACCCGCCTGCGCCGCATGCGTGAGCGGCTGATCAGTTCGCAAAGCAAGGTCATTGAGGGGTGAGACGGGGATGAGCATTCGGCCTGAGGAGATCTCCTCAATTCTGAAGCAGGAGATTGAGCGTTTCTCCAACGAGATTGAAACCTCCAACGTCGGCCGGGTCATCCAGGTCGGCGACGGCATCGCCCGCATCTGGGGCCTGGAGTCCTGCATGGCCTCCGAGCTGCTGGAGTTCCCCAACGGGGTCATGGGCATGGCCTTCAACCTGGAGGAGGACAACATCGGTTGCGTCATCCTGGGCCCCGACGAGGACATCAAGGAGGGCATGGAGGTCCGGCGGACCGGCCGTGTCGTCGAGGTGCCCGTCGGCAAGGCCCTGATCGGCCGCGTCGTCAACGCCCTGGGTCAGCCGCTGGACGGCAAGGGCCCCATCGAGACCGACACCTACCTGCCCGTCGAGCGGAAGGCGCCGGGCGTCATCACGCGTAAGTCGGTGCACGAGCCGCTGCAGACCGGCCTGAAGGCCATCGACTCCATGACGCCCATCGGCCGCGGCCAGCGCGAGCTGATTATCGGCGACCGCGGCACCGGCAAGACGGCCATCGCGATCGACACGATCATCAACCAGAAGGGGCAGAACTGCATCTGCATCTACGTCGGCATCGGCCAGAAGGCTTCCACCATCGCCGGCGTGGTGCACCGGCTGCAGGAGACCGGCGCCATGGAGTACTCCATCGTCGTCTCGGCGACGGCCTCCGATCCCGCCCCGCTCCAGTTCCTCGCGCCGTACGCGGGCTGCGCCATGGGCGAGTACTTCCGCGACAACGGCATGCACGCCCTCATCATCTACGACGACCTCTCCAAGCACGCCGTCGCCTACCGCGAGATGTCGCTGCTGATGCGGCGTCCGCCCGGCCGTGAGGCGTACCCCGGCGACGTCTTCTACCTGCACTCCCGCCTGCTGGAGCGGGCCGCCAAGATGAGCGACGAGTACGGTGCCGGCTCGCTGACCGCCCTGCCGATCATCGAGACCCAGGCGGGCGACGTGTCGGCCTACATCCCGACGAACGTCATCTCCATCACCGACGGGCAGATCTTCCTGGATTCCGACCTGTTCTACGCCGGCGTCCGCCCGGCCATCAACGTCGGTATCTCGGTCTCCCGCGTCGGCGGCGCCGCCCAGATCGACTCGATGAAGCGGGTCTCCGGTACCCTGAAGCTCGACCTCGCCCAGTACCGCGAGCTGGCGGCCTTCGCCCAGTTCGGCTCCGACCTGGACAAGGCGACGCAGGCCCGCATCATCCGCGGCCAGCGCACCACCGAGATCCTGAAGCAGCCGCAGTACCATCCGCTGCCGGTGGAGCTGCAGGTGCTCTCGATCTTCGCCGCCTCCAACGGTTTCCTCGACGACCTGGAGCTGGAGAAGGTGCAGCAGTTCGAGCAGGATCTGCACACCTACTTCAAGGCCAACCACGCCGACCTGCTCGCCAAGATCCCGGTGAGCAAGTGGAAGGACATCGAGCCCGAGGTGCGGGCCGCCGTGGAGGCCTTCAAGCAGGGTTACGGCCAGCGCGCCGCCGCCAACGCCGCCAACCAGTAAGGGTGGTGACGAGAGTTGGCTGAGAACAAGAAGGCTGTCCTCCGGCGGATCAAGGCCGTCAAGTCGACGCAGCAGATCACCAAGGCGATGAAGATGGTGGACGCGGCCAAGCTGCGCCGGGCGCAGGAGAAGGTGCTGGCGGCACGCCCGTACGCCCGGGAGCTGGCCAAGACCCTGGGCCGCCTGGTGGCGGCAGGGGCGGGGGCCAACCACCCGTTGCTCGCCCGTCAGCCCGAGGGCGCACCCACCGTGGCCTACGTCGTGATCACCGCCGACCGCGGTCTGGCCGGTTCCTTCAACATCAACGTCATCCGGAAGGCGCACCAGGCCATCCAGGCCGAGAGCCGCCCGGTGAAGCTGATCTGCATTGGCCGCAAGGGCCGCGACTACTTCGTGAAGCGCAAGATCCAGCCGGTCATGGAGTGGGTCGGCCTGGGGGACAACATGACGTTCGCCCTGGCGCGCAGCATCGTCACGAAGCTGGTCGACCTCTACCTCTCCGGCGAGGTGGACGAGGTGCGGCTGGTCTACACCGAGTTCATCAACGCCGTCTCGCAGCGGCCCGTGGAGGCGCAGCTCCTGCCGGTCCAGCCGGCGAAGGGCGCGGAGGCCCACGGCCAGGCGGAGTACATCTACGAGCCCTCCCCCGAGGAGGTGCTCAACACCCTGGTGCCCCGGTTCGCCGAGACGATCTTCTACCAGGCGCTGCTGGAGTCCAAGGCGTCCGAGCACGGCGCCCGCATGACGGCGATGGGCAACGCCACGGACAACGCCGAGGAGATGATCGCCAAGCTGACGCTGGCGTACAACCGGGCCCGTCAGGCCGCGATCACCAGAGAGATTTCCGAGATTGTGGGCGGCGCCAACGCCCTGAAGGGCTAAGCCCGGCTTCCTAGACGAGGAGGGAGACCTGCAGTGAGCGAACCGATTGGCAAGATCCTCGCAATCATGGGCGCCGTCGTTGACGTGGAGTTCCCTGACGGCCATCTGCCCAAGCTGAATCACGCCCTCGTGATCCGGAACGGTGGGGAGCGGGGTGACATCAACCTCACCCTGGAGGTCGCGCAGCACCTCGGCAACAACCAGGTGCGCTGCATCGCCATGGACTCCACCGACGGCCTGCGGCGCGGCGAGCCCGTCATTGATACCCAGGCGCCCATCACCGTGCCCGTGGGTGAGGCCGTGCTGGGCCGCATGTTCAACGTCCTGGGCGAGGTCATCGACGGCAAGGAGCCGGTCAAGAGCCCCGTCTCGCTCCCGATCCACCGGGAGCCTCCGGGCGTGGCCAACGTCGACCCCGCCACCGAGATCCTGCCCACCGGCATCAAGGTCATCGACCTGCTCTGCCCGTACGCCCGCGGCGGCAAGATCGGCCTGTTCGGCGGCGCCGGTGTGGGCAAGACGGTTATGATCCAGGAGCTCATTCACAACATCGCCTACAAGTTCGGTGGCTACTCGATCTTCGCCGGCGTGGGCGAGCGCACCCGTGAGGGCAACGACCTCTACCATGAGATGATCGAGGCCGGCGTCATCGACAAGGTGGCGATGGTCTTCGGCCAGATGAACGAGCCGCCCGGCGCCCGTATGCGCGTGGCGCTGACCGGCCTGACGATGGCCGAGTACTTCCGCGACGAGCAGGGCCTCGACGTGCTGCTCTTCATCGACAACATCTTCCGCTTCACGCAGGCCGGTTCCGAGGTGTCCGCGCTTCTGGGCCGCATGCCCTCCGCAGTGGGTTACCAGCCGACGCTGGCCACCGAGATGGGCTACCTGCAGGAGCGCATCACCTCCACCAAGAAGGGCTCCATCACCTCGGTGCAGGCGATCTACGTGCCGGCCGACGACCTGACCGACCCGGCCCCGGCCACCACCTTCGCCCACCTCGACGCGCAGACGGTTCTCTCCCGCGCCGTGTTCGAGAAGGCGATCTTCCCGGCCGTGGACCCGCTCGACTCCAGCTCCCGGATCCTCGACCCCAATATCGTCGGCCGGGAGCACTACGAGGTGGCCCGCGGCGTGCAGAAGGTGCTGCAGCGCTACAAGGAACTGCAGGACATCATCGCCATCCTCGGTATGGATGAGCTCTCCGATGAGGATAAGCTCATCGTGGCCCGGGCCCGCAAGATCGAGCGCTTCCTGTCGCAGCCGATGTTCGTGGCCGAGAAGTTCACCAACCTCCCAGGCCAGTTCGTGGACATCAAGGACACGGTCAAGGGCTTCAAGGAGATTCTCGAGGGCAAGCACGACGATCTGCCCGAGCAGGCCTTCTACATGGTCGGCACGATCGAGCAGGCGGTGGAGAAGGGTAAGAAGCTGCTGGCCGAGGTGAGCTAGAATGGCCGCAGACATGACGATCACCATCATCACCCCCGAGCACACGGTGCTCAAGAACGTCCCCGCCGACGCGGTGGTCGTTCCGGTGGTGGATGGGTCGATGGGTATCCTGAAGAACCACGCGCCCATGGTGGCCAACCTGCGCATCGGCGTCCTCCGTTACAAGGACGGCGGCGGCGCCTTCAAGCGGGTGGCCGTCACCGGAGGCTTCGTCGAGGTCTCCGACAACAAGATCACCGTCCTGGCCGACGCGGCCGAGGAGGCCGAGTCCATCGACGTGATGCGCGCCCGTGAGGCGAAGCGGCGCGCCGAGGCGCGGCTGCGCGACCGCAAGGCCAGCATCGACCGGACCCGGGCAGAGGCCGCCCTGCGCAGGGCGATCGCCCGCCTGCGGGCCGCCGGCGTGCTGGAGGACGAGAAGTAGGCGCAGATGGACAACACCCCAGCCTGTTCACGGGCTGGGGTGTTGCTTGCGTTATGGCGCTAGCTCGAGCGCCGCGGCCGCCCGGCCGTGAACTCGTCTGCGGCGCTGTTGATCAGCAGGTTCTCAACCATGTCGATGAGGTCCTGCACGGTCCGCACCAGGTAAAGCCGGTCCGCGTACCGGCTGAGGGTGCCGTACCAGAGCGGCGAGCCCATGTGCCAGACGGGCACCTGGTGGTACCCGTAGTGGAACGTGCCCAGGCGGCGCTGCTTCTGCCGGCCCTCGCCACTGGCGGCCCCGGAGAACTCCGCGGAGGGGGTGATGAAGATCACCTGCCGGGCCCGCCGGCGCAGCTCGCCCATGTAGAGGGCGATCTTTTCCTTCTCGTCCTCCTTGAGGGAGACCTTGCCGTCGGTGGCGATGAGCACGTAGGTCTGGTCGTCCACGTAGGCGTGGCCGGCGATTTCGGCCAGGGCGGAGCCGAAGCGGGTGCCGGCGTTCCACGACCGGGCGCCCTGCATCAGCCGCTGCACCTTGCTCTCGAAGGAGCCCATGCCGTTGAGGTAGGACGTCGCGTAGGTGGCCTTCTCGCTGAAGACGTAGCTTTCCACCACAAACCGAAAGTTGAGGTTATGGAAGAAAAAGAGCAGGATGCTCACGTAATGGACCATCGAGTGGGACACGTCGCCGATGACCAGGATGCGCGCCGGCCGGGCCGGCTGCGGCTCGGGGATCACCTTGACCGGCCAGCGGAACTGGAGGACGGCCCCGGCGTAGCGCGGGATGTTGTACCGGAGGGTGCGTCCCACGTCCAGTCGGTTGCGGCGGGGCCACGGCCGGAAGGTCTCGTCGATGTCGAGCCACTTGCGCGCCAGCCGCTCCAGGAGCTCCTCCAGCAGCTGGATGTCCCGGGGCGAGAGCTTGCGGATCGGCGAGGCCAGCAGGTCGACGTAGGCGTAGCGGCGGTTGGCCGCGTCGGCCCCCAGCGCGCTGTCGGCGGCCGAAGACGGGGTGAGCCCCCGCCAGAGGGTGAGGCGGCTTGTCCCGGCATCCGAAAGGTCCCGGGGGGCGGCGCCCGCCCACAGCAGGGAGGTGGAGCGCTCGCCGACCGCCACCTCCTCCAGGGCGGCGGCCGCCTCCTCCCGGTGGTGGGCTCCTTCCGTCGGCACCACGTAGAGGTTGTTGGGATCACGGCTGAACAGCAAGAGGCGCGCCACGTGGGCCGCCGTGCGCAGGGCGCGCCCGCCGCGGCCGAGCAGGTGGCCTGCCCAGACGAGGAGCCAGCGAAGGAACAGGCGCAGCCAGCGGGCTACGGCCCGTGTCAGGCGGTTCGTCCAAAGCCGTCGTACCACTGCCGGAGCGCCTCCTTGACGATGGCTTCGTCCTCCGGGTACTTGGCCAGGAAGCCGATGGTCACCTCCACCGTCTCGGGGGTGATGCGCCCGTCGCCCACGTCTACCAGGGCCCTGGCCCATTCGATGGCCTCGGCGATGGCGGGCTTCTTCTCCATGTTCAGCTGCCGGAGCTGCACGATGATGCGGGCGACGCGCGCCGCGAAGTCCGCCGGCACCCCGACCGCCTGCTGGATGATGCGGGCGAGGGTTCCCTCAGAGGGGAAGTTGAGGTCGAGCCAGACCGTCCGGCGCATGAAGGCCGTGTCCAGCCGCTTGTACTCGTTGGACGTGAGGAAGATGAAGAGCGGCGCCCGGGCCTTGAGCACGCGCGACTGGCCTGGCTCGTCGAGGTTGTGCACGACCAGCTCCTTGCGGTCCAGGTAACGCAGGAAGAAGTTCGTGGTGTGCTCGTTGAGCTTGTCGACCTCGTCCACCCGCACCACGGTGGGCCGCTCGGCCAGCACGCTCTCGAGCAGCGGGGTGCGGTTCAGGTACTCCAGCGTGTAGAGGTTCGGCGGCTCGCCGCCGCCGGTCTTCTGGTAGGCCTGGGCGTCAACGATCTGCTTGAAGCCGTTCCAGGAGATGCCGATCTCCTCGGCCTCCAGGTGGCTGTGGCATTCCATGTCGACCAGGTCGTACCCCATGGCCTTGGCGAACGACTCGGCCAGCTGCGACTTGCCGATGCCTGGTTCGCCCCGCAGTCCCACTGGCTTTCCCTGGCGGAGGTACGACCAGAGTTTGGTGGTGGTCAGCGTGTCAAGGTAGTAGCCCTGCCTCTGCAGTGCTTCCTGGAGCTCGGTTGGCGTGTACGGGAACAGACGGCTCGCCTCCTTCTGCAGCTCCTCCTTTGCCGCGGCCAACGCCTCCTGGTTGGCCACCTCACGCCGCCACAGCCGCCACCACACGGGTCCCCAGCGGAGCAGCGGCACAGCTACGATCAGACCGATGCCCACCGCGACGCCCGTCGCCAGGTACGTGTGCACCGGTGATCACCGCCCCTTGTGAATCGTGTGACAATCCTGCGGCATGAACGAAGAATGGGCACCGCTGTGCCCGCCGGCCGTATTACGAAGCCTTGCACCCAATTTCGGTGGAATCTCTCGGATTCCTGCTAAGAATCGCGGACGCCAGATAACACCGGCGCAGCCTCCCGTTTACATGCACGCCCGGGAGGCAACACTCCTCGTAGGAGGTGTGAACGGATGCGCCGACCCGTTCTGCTGGCCGCCTTCCCGCTGCTGCTCGTCTACGTGGCGCTGGCTGCCGTGCGCACGCAGTCGGCCCCGGCCCCCGGGCCGGGCATCGCTGCCCTGGACCGGGCGGTGGCCGCGGCCGGGGGGCATCTGGAGGAGGCCGCCCTGTTCGTGACGGAGCCGGTTGCGGACCCGGACGTGGGGCAGCGGCTGGCTGCGCGCCTGGGATGGGGCGAGGGGGAACCGCCCTCCGAGCGGCGCAGGCTGGCCGTGGAGGGGGGGATCGGCGGGCCGGTGCTGTCGGTGGAGTGGCGTCTGACCGGGGAGGCCGCAGCCGGCTGGGCCGACCGCTACGCGGCCCTCAAAGGGGCGCTGGCTGCCGAGGGGATGTGGGTGCCGGTCCAGGTTGAGCTGTCGGGCCGCGCCGCGGGGGCTGACGACCCGCTGACCCTGGCCGGGGCTGCGCTGGACGGGCTCGCGGCGCGGGCGCGCCAGCCCTGGGCCGGGGACAGGGCGGCCTCGATCGCCGGCTGGTCGCCGCTGCTGCCGCCAGGGCCCTACGAGGTGAACGTGCAGGTGGCCGTGCGCCAGCAGCCAGGGGGCGACCGGTTCTGGATCGGCTGGCCGCTGGTCCGCAGCGACTACTGACAAGCCCGGGCTGGCCTTATGTAATACGAGGGACAGGTCCCCCATAGAGATAGGGGTGTCACCACCCCACCCATCCGGGAGACGGAGGTCAGGTCATGCTGCGATTGCTCCTCGTCGCCGGACTCCTCGTCGGGCTCCTGACCCTGACGCTTCCGGCCGGACTCGGCGCCGTACGGCGCACGCCGAACCCGCCGGCCGGTGCCATCCCGGCCGCTGCGACGCCGACGTCGCTGCTGTACGGACCGCCCTTCGCCGGGCCGCTGCCCGGCGCCGTACCCGAGCCCGACGGGGCCGATTCGCTGGAGGTCGCCGTCTACTTCCCCGAGGAAGACGCGGTTGTCTCCATGCCCCTGGGGGAGTACCTGAAGGGGGTGGTGGCTGCGGAGATGCCCGCCGACTTCGCCATGGAGGCGCTCAAGGCGCAGTTCGTGGTCGCCCGGACCTACACGGTGCGCCGGATGCGCCAGTTCGGCGGGCAGGGGGGATGCCCGCTTCATCCCGAGGCCGACGTCTGCGCGGATCACCGCACCAGCCAGGCCTACATGAGCCGTGACGCGCTGGTGCAGAAGTACGGGCCCGCCGCGGCGGCGGACTTCTGGGCCCGCCTGAGCCTGGCGCAGGCCGAGACCGAGGGCGAAGTGCTCACGTATCAGGGCGAGCTGATCGACGCCCTCTACCATGCGGTCTCCGGCCGCATGACCGAGAGTGCCGGCGAGTACTTCTCCACCCACCTGCCCTACCTGGTGCCGGTGGACGACACCTGGGGGGCGGACGCGCCCCGGCTGGTCGAGCAGCGACGGTTCACGCCGGAGGCGTTTGCCCGGGCGGTGGCGGCGGGCGGTGAGGAACCGGTGCTCGCGGTTACGGCCGCCGCCAGGGCCGGACTCCCGCCGGTACAGGTGACCGCCCGCACCGCGGGCGGGCGGGTGAAGGAGGTGGCGATCGGGGACATCACGCTCTCCGGACGGGCGTTCCGGGAGCGGCTGGGCCTCCGTTCCACCGACTTCCGGGTGTTCTGGCAGGACGGTGAGGTGGTCGTGGAGACCCACGGCGACGGCCACGGCGTGGGCATGAGCCAGTACGGCGCGCAGGGCATGGCCCTGGCGGGAAAGACCTACCGCGAGATTCTCACCCACTACTATACGGGTGTCAGCCTGAACCGATTATTCGAAACACAGGCGGCGGAGCTGCCATAAGCTGGTCTGAATTGCCGCAGAAATGGGCAGGCTATTCACGAGGTGATCTGTTGTGAAGCCTGTGCGTGGTCTGCCCAACCTCTGGCCGGGCAGTCTTCCTCCCGAGCGGCGCCTGGCGCTGGTCGCCAGCGCCCTGCTCTTCCTGCTGATCGGCGGCATGGCGTTCTACCAGTTCCGCATGGCGCCCGCCGGCCCCGAGCCCGCCCCGGGTGCCGGGACCGAACCCGTTCCCGGCGAACCGGCGGCGGCCGGCACCCAGGCGTCGACGGGGATGCCGACCGGAGCGTCAACCGCCTCCGGTACGGCTGCGACCAGCGGTACCGAGGCCCCGGACGTCCCTGGGCGAACTGCGGACACCGGGGCCCCGGCTGAGACCGGCGTGGCCGCCGCCGACGACGTTGAGGCGGTGCCGGCATTCTCCTGGCCGCTCTCGGGCGTCCCCGTCGTGGTGAAGGCCTTCGGCTCGGTGGACCAGAGCCTGGGCGACTACCGCCTCTACGACGCCGTGGCGCTGGAGGCGACGCCGGGGCAGCCCGTGGTGGCCGCCGCTGCCGGCAGGGTGGTAGCGGTGGAGGAGCATCCGGTGGACGGGACGACCGTGCTGCTGGAGCACGCGGCGGGCCGGCAGACCAGGTACGCCGGCCTGGACGAGGTGAGCGTCGCCGAGGGCGACGCCGTCTCGGCGGGCGAGATCATCGGTCAGGTGGGCCGCCCCGGCCCCCTGCGGCGGAACCTCGGCCCGCACCTCGCCTTCAGCCTCCTGATTGAGGGCGAGCCGGTCGACCCTGAGCTGCACATCGATCCGTAACGACATCCCGCACAGCCGGCGCGGCGCTCCAGCGCGGCACCCGGCAGCGCAAGAACGTGTGCGACACCCGCCCCCCGGCCTCCGGGAGTGGGCGGGCGCCGCGCGCGTTTCCAGCGACCCCCAGTGGCTGCGCCGTCATGTTTGCCCCTTCGCTCCAATAGACTCTACCAACCATCCAGGGCGAAGGGGGCCCAGCGGTGAAAGACCACATCTGGAAGCGTGTACTCGAAATAGGCAACCATATCTGTCGGACCAGGGACACCGTGCGGGATACAGCCTTGCTGTTCGGCGTCTCCAAGAGTACCGTGCACAAGGACGTAACGGAGCGCCTGCCCCGCATTAACCCCGAGCTGGCCGCCAAGGTCAAGCGTGTCCTGGATCACAACAAGGCAGAACGCCACATTCGCGGGGGAGCGGCCACTCGCCAGAAGTACCTCGAGCGCTAGCCTGTCCGACCAGCGAAGGAGTTTGCCTCCTGGCGTCGAAGCTGGAAAGGCAGTCAATAACTTTCCAGCCTTGAACAGGGGGCAATCAAACAGTGTTTGGATGGGCTACAGATGTGGGAGTCGACCTGGGCACGGCGACGGTGCTCGTCTACGTCAAGGGTAAGGGAATCGTCCTGCGGGAACCTTCCGTGGTGGCGATGCACCGCGACACCAAGCAGGTCCTGGCGATCGGCGAGGAAGCCCGTCGCATGCTGGGGCGCACGCCCGGCAACATCATAGCGATTCGCCCCCTGCGGGAAGGGGTCATCGCCGACTACGACGTGACGGAAGCGATGCTCAAGGCGTTTCTGAGGCGGGTGTCGGGGCCCCGCCTTCTGTCGCGTCCGCGGATGGTGATCTGCATCCCGGCCAACGTCACGACCGTGGAGAAGCGCGCGGTGGTGGAGGCCGCCATCGAGGCCGGGGCCAGGAAGGCCACGCTGGTGGAGGAGCCCCTGGCCGCCGCGCTGGGCGCCGGGCTGGACATCACCCAGCCGGTGGGCAACATGGTGATCGACATCGGCGGCGGCACCACCGATGTGGCCGTGCTGTCGCTGGGCGGCGTGGTGCGGACTGAGTCGATCCGCATCGGCGGCGACAAGTTCGACGAGGCCATCGTTCGCTACGTGAAGATGAAGTACAACCTGCTGATCGGCGAGCGCACGGGCGAGGAGATCAAGATCGCCGTGGGCAGCGCCGGGTGCGACAGCCGCAACGAGTCGATGGAGGTGCGCGGCCGCGACCTGATGACCGGCCTTCCCAAGACCGTGACCATCACCTCCGCCGAGGTGCGGGAGGCGGTCAGCGAGCTGGTCACCGCCCTCTGCGACACGATCAAGGCGGTGCTGGAGGCCACGCCGCCCGAGCTCTCGGCCGATATCATCGAGCGGGGCATGGTCATGACCGGCGGCGGCTCCCTGCTGCACGGGCTGGATCAGGTGATCGCCGCCGAGACCGGCGTTCCGGCGTACCTGGCCGACGATCCGGTCTCCTGCGTGGCCAAGGGGACCGGCCGGGTGCTGGAGGAGTTCGACGTGCAGGACGACCACCTGGTGGTGCTGCGCAGGATCCAGTGATGGGCAGACCTGTAAGGGCCGCGGCGAGGAGCCGCGGCCCTTCTTGCAAGGGTTTTGTTACTGACATAACGAATCATTCTGCCGGGGGTGGGATCGTGGCGACCTACACGCTCAACGTGTACGGCGAGATGTGCCCTGCGCCGCTGATCAAGGCCGAGGCCAAGCTGCGCGCCATGGAGCCGGGAGACCGGCTCATCATGGAGTCTGACCACTCCTGCACCGTGCGCCTCCTCAGGGAGCACCTGCGCAAGCTGCCCTGCCGCTTCCGGGTGGAAGAGGTGGCCGACGGCATCTGGCAGTTCCAGATCGAGCGGCTGTAGGGCGGCCGCCGCTCAGCAGAACCCGCGCTCCGCGGGCGAGCGGAGGGTGCGCAGGAGCGCCCGCTCGACAGTGGAGCGCATGCCGCTCCTGGGGTAGAGCAGGGTCCACGAGCTGGTGAAGCGGATCCCGTCCAGCGGGGCGATGCGCAGGTGACCCATGCGGGCCTCGGCCCGCACGCACCACTTGCTGACCAGGGCCACGCCATGTCCCGAGGCCACCGAGGTCTTGATGGCATCGACGCTGGTGAGCTCCATGGCGATGTTCAGGTCCGAAGGCTGCCGGCCCGCGGCCCTCCACGCCTCCTCCACGGCCAGCCGCCCGCCCGAGCCCTGCTCCCGCACGATGAGCGGCAGCCGGCAGAGGTCGTCGGCCGTGAAGCGCTCCTGGGCGGCAATAGGGCCGGTGGCCGGCGTGATCAACACCAGGTCCTCCTCGCTGATCACGCTCACCTGCCAGTCGTGGGCGACGGCCCGGGGCTCCACCGCAGGCCCCTCCACCAGCGCCATGCCCACCAGGCCGTCCTCCAGCCGCTGGATCACCTCGCTCCGCTTGCCGATCTGCAGATGGATGCGGGTGCGGGGATACTTCTGCTGGAACAGGTAGACCGTGCAGGGGAGCGCGTAGCCGCCGATGGCCGAGGTGGCTCCCACCACGATCTGCCGGGGCTCCTCGGCCCGCAGGCTCTCCATCTCCTCCTGCAGGGACCGCTCCAGCCGCAGGATGCGCTGGGCGTAGCGGGAGAGCGTCTCGCCGGCCGGCGTAAGCTCGACGCCGCGGTTGGTGCGGCGGAAGAGCGGCAGGCCGTACTGCTCCTCCAGCGCCCGCAGGCGCTGGCTGATGGCGGGCTGCGAGAGGTGGAGCTCGGCGGCGGCCCGGGACATGGATCCGTGCTTCGCCACAGTGCAGAAGATTTCGAGGGCTGTGTTCATGCGCGATACCCTCCTACGGGTGTGCGGGAGGTCTTACTCGTGACGGCGACGCAGATGCTCGGCTGGCTCCTTGTGGCCGGGACGCTGTGCGGTTTCGTCTTCCAGCGCTCGCGCCTCTGCTTCGTGAGCGCCCTGCGCGACCTGTATCTCTTCCGGGCACTCCGGATGACCCGGGCGATCCTGCTGCTCTTCCTATTGACGGTGACAGGCGGCGCCTTCCTTCAGGCAGGCCAGGCGACTGCGCACGGCCCCGTGGCCGGGCCCAGTCCGGCAGGGGCGTGGCTGGGTGGTGCCATCTTCGCCGTGGGCATGGTACTGGCGGGCAGTTGCGCCGCCGGCGCCTTCTGGCGCCTCGGGGAGGGGCAGCTCTCGCAGCTCTACATCCTCGCCGGGATGCTGGCCGGCACCTGGCTCTACCCGAAGCTGCCGCTGTTGCCGTCCGCGGTGCTGCAGCCGACGTTCAACGCCTGGATCGCGGTGGTGCTGCTGGCGCTGGCGCTGGGCCTGGTCAGCGCCTGGGAGTGGCGGCAGGCCCGCATCGGGCAGGAGCTGCCGGCCCGGCCTCGCCGCGGGCTGCTGCGTGAGCCCTGGCCGCCGGAGTGGGGTGCCCTGGTGATGGCGGTGCTGCTGGTCGCGTCCACCGCGTTCACGGGCCAGGGGTGGGGCGTGACGCGGGCCTTCCTGCTCACCGACATGTCGGCCGCGGCCTACGCAATCGGGCTCCTGGCGGGCGGCTTCCTCGGGGCCCGGTTCGGCGGCGAGTTCCGCGTGCGCCGGCCTGGCGGCCGGGCGCCTTCCCTGATCCGGCTGGCCGGCGGGGTGCTCATGGGCTACGGTGCCCGGGTGGGCTGGGGCTGCACGATCGGCGCGGTGCTGACCGGTATGGTGAACCTCAGCCCCCAGCCCTGGTACTGGATGCTGGGTGCCGTGTGCGGCGCAGCCTTGGGCGCCGTGATCCTGCGGCGGTTGATGTATCGCTATTTGTAATTCTAGAGGCAGAATACGACCGGGGGTATCCTCCGGCCGTGCCATTTGTGGCGGCTCTCCCCTAGTTCTTCGGGGAGGGCCGCCTGTTCTTTTCGCCCAGCCATAAGACTGTCCTTATACCGATAATCCCTTCAAATGGCCGTGGCTCTAGGCTTGGCGGGTATTGCCGTGCTATGTTGTGAGTGAGAGCACAAGGATCGCTCCGGTCGGGGGAGTGGGGGAGCCGGGGTGAGCGAATCGGCAGAGCGGCAGCCGCAGCGGTGCTCTTCGGAGCCAGACACGCTTGATCCTGAGATCTGCGGAGGAGGTCATCACATGACGAAGCGGATGCGTCACCTGGTTCTTGCCCTGACCCTGATCCTCTCCCTGGCGGCGCTGACCGCCTGCGGCGGCAGCGCCCAGGCGCCGGCGGCGGCCAGCCAGACCTCGCAGTGCCCTGAGTGCCCGGCCTGTCCCGAGCCCGAGCCCGTTGACGTGGACGCGATCCTGATGGAGGAGGCCCAGGCCTACTTCAACAACATGGCCAGCCATAAGAACATGATCGACGCGGCCGACGTGAAGGCGAAGCTGGATGCGGGCGACCAGTCCATCTTCCTCCTGGACATCCGCAACGACACCGACTTCGCCGCCGGCCACGTCGAGGGCTCCGTCAACATCCCGTTCGCGCAGCTGGGCGCCAACTTCGACAAGCTGCCCAAGGACAAGATGATCGTCATCAACTGCTACTCGGGCCAGACCTCGAGCCAGGCCACAGCTGTTCTGCGGATGGCGGGCTACAACGCCATGTCGCTGAAGGGCGGCTTCCCCAACTACGAGAAGGCCGAGCTGCCCATCGTGAAGTAGCGGCTGCAAGACAGGCGCTGGGGGGCTCTGCCGGCAGGCAGGCCCCCCTGTGTGCAAGAACGGGAGGTGACGGCATTGGCGGAACTGAACCGCAGGGACTTCCTGAAGCTGGGCGGCGTGGCGGCCGGCGCGTTGGCGGTGGATCTGGGTCTTCCGCGGCGCCGTGCACAGGCTGCGGCAGACGTCCGGCGGGTGCCGACGCTCTGCGAGATGTGCACCAGCCGCTGCGGCGTGTTCGCGGTGCTGGAGAACGGACGGGTGACCCGTATCGAGGGGAACCCCGACCATCCGACCAATCTGGGGCGGCCGTGTGCCCGGGGCAACGCGGGGGCATCGGCGCTGTACGATCCCGACCGGCTGAAGGAGCCCATGAAGCGGGGGGAGGACGGCAAGCTTTACCCCATCACGTGGGAACAGGCTTTTGAAGAGATCGGCACAAAGCTGAACCAGATTCGCAACCTGCACGGGCCCGAGGCCCTGGTCTTCGCCGAGTACAACAACCTCAACTCGGCCCTGACGAAGCGCTTCACCGAATCGTTCGGCTCACCCAACCACGTGGGGCACGCAGCCAACTGCTTCGCCAACCGGAACGTAGGCTACTCGGCCGTGTTCGGCGCGCTGCCCTCGGTGGACTACGCCAACGTCAAATTCTACCTGAGCCCGGGCCGGAATCTGCTCGGAGGCATCAAGGTGTCCGAGGTGGCCGCACTGGCCAGGGCCAAGGCCAACGGTGCCCGCATCGTGGTGCTGGATCCACGGCACTCCGAGCTTGCGGGCTGGGGTGAATGGATCCCCATCAAGTCGGCGGGCGACCTGGCCTTCCTCCTGGCGGTGGCCAACGTGCTGATCACCGAGAACCTGTACAACAAGGAGTGGATTGATACCCACGCCAACGGCTTCGACCAGCTGAAGGAGGGTATTCTGCAGTACACGCCCGAATGGCAGGAGCAGCACACTGACATCCCCGCCGAGAAGGTGCGGCAGCTGGCCCGCGAGATGGCGGCTGCGGCGCCGGCGGCGGTGGTGGACCCGGGCTGGCACGGCGGCAACGGCATGTACTGGAACGGCTACGAGGCCGCCCGGGCCGGGGCGATCGTCAACGCCCTGCTCGGCAACCTGGGCGCAAAGGGCGGGCTGAAGCTCTCGCCCAAGGTAGCGCAGGGAACCATCGATGACGTCCCGGAGGGCGCCGTGGTTGACTCCGGCGGCGGCGGCTGAGCGGCCACCGGTACCCCTGCAGGTGCAGGGGCATGGACGCCGTACCCGGCGCCGACCGCGGCCCGGTTCGACGGTGCGGGCACGAAGTACCCGCTGAGCCTGGGCTCGATCCAGGCGATCCCGCTGGTGGTGGAGTCCAAGAAGCCGTACGAGCTGAAGGCGGCGATCTTCTACCGGGTCAACCCGGTGAAGTCCTCGGGTGACCAGGGCCGCTGGATCGAGGCCCTGAAGAAGCTGGAGCTGGTGGTCGCCATCGACACGCAGATGTCGGAGACGGCGATGCTCGCGCACTACGTGCTGCCCGAGCACCACTACCTGGAGCGGATGGACGCCATCTCGGTGGTGGGCGACACCGTGTCGCTCCGGCAGCCGGTGGTGGAGCCGCTGTACAACACCCGGGACTGCCTGCAGATCCTGCAGGGCCTGGCGAAGGTTGTGGGCAACGACAAGTACTTCAACTTCACCATGGAGCAGTGGAACAACGCCCTTCTGGAGCCCACCGGCTGGACGGTCAAGCACCTGAGGGAGAAGGGCGTGATGAAGGTCTCGGCCACGCCGCCCGACTATGCTGTCCTGCCCACCTCTTCGGGCAGGGCCGAGCTGGTCCACAAGGGGTTCGCCCTCTCGGGCGGCACCGAGGTGGTGAGCTGGGTTCCGCCCAAGACCCAGCCGGAGGGCGATCGGCTGCGCCTCCTGCACGGCCACATGGCCGTGCACACCAACGGCTACACGCAGAACGTGCCTGCGCTCCACGCACGCATGCCGGAGAACGACCTGTGGATCCACCCGACGGCCGCCGCGGCCCGCGGCATCGCCGACGGCGACCTGGTGGAGGTGGCCAACGAGTACGGGGTACAGCGCATCCGGGCCCGGGTGACCGAGGGCATCCGCCCCGACTGCGTCTGGATGTGCCACGGCTTCGGCACGATGGCGCCCGAGCAGCGGCTGGCCTACGGCAAGGGGGCGGCCGACGGCTGGTTCTACCCGCTCATGGTCACGCCGGTCTCGGCCGCCCTGGGCCAGGGCGACGCCACGGTAACGGTGCGGAAGGTGGGTGAGAAGGCATGACCCGCTACGCCTATTTCGTGGACCTCTCCATCTGCGCCGGGTGCGAGGCCTGCACCGTGGCCTGCCAGGCGCTGAACCGGCTGGACTGGGACATGCGCTACACCCGGGTGGAGCGGATGCTGGTGGGCACGTTTCCCGACGTGAAGTCCAGCTTCATCACCACCCAGTGCCTGCACTGCGACGAGCCGCCCTGCGCGGCGGTCTGCCCCACCGGCGCCACATACAAGACGGCCGAGGGACCGGTGAAGGTCGATGACGAGAACTGCATCGGCTGCCAGTACTGCATGACGGCCTGCCCGTACGACGCCCGCAGCTTCGATGAGGCGGCGCACGTGGTACGGAAGTGCTCCTTCTGCCTCGACCGGCTTGCGGCGGGCGAGCGGCCGGCCTGCGAGCAGACCTGCCTGACCGGCGCCCGCATGGCAGGCGACCTGGACGACCCCGCCGACCCGATCCACGAGAAGATCGCGGCGCCGGACGTGATCCACATCGCAGGCACCAGCTTCTACTACCGGCTGCCCGAGCACATCGACCGGGCGGCGCTGCCGGCGGACTTCAAGCCATCGGCGGCCACCTACGCCTGGCAGTCGATCATCCAGCCGGCCGGGCAGATCCTGATGGGCTCCACGCTGGCGGCGGTGTTGCTCAGCCTCGCCGTCAGCACGTTCAGGTCCCGCCGAAAGGAGGGGGCGCAGCATGAGCACGGCCAGGGTTAGCGCGCAAGAACAGGGTGGGGTCCGCGCGGGCAATCCGGACGGCCGGGTGCTCCGGTTCAGCCTGGGATCGCGCCTGGCCCACTGGAACCACGCCATCACGTTTCTGATCCTGCTCTTCACCGGCATGGCCCTGGTGGTCCGGGGCTTCGGTGGCCTGCTGGGAACCGCCGGGCTGCGCTTCTTCGGCCAACTGCACCGGTGGATGGCCATCCCGTTCACGGTGCTGACGATCCCGATCCTGCTCATCGCCGCCCGCCGGGCGACCGCGCGGTGGGTCCGGGAGGTGTTCCGCTTCGACCGGGACGACCTCAGGTTCTTCCCCGGCTTCCTGCGGGAGCTGTTCGGGCTGAAGGGCGACATGCCGCCCCAGGGGAAGTTCAACGCCGGTGAGAAGGTGAACTCCATCCTCCAGATCCTCGGCTGGCCCGTGATGGTGATCACCGGGTGGATGATGGTGTACAAGACGCACCTGCCTGCGTCCCTGATGCAGTGGGTGATCCCCGTCCACTCGCTCACGGCGATGCTCCTGGGCTGCGTGGTGATCGGCCACATCTACCTGGCCACGCTGCTCCCCGGCTTTCGCGAGGGGCTTTCGGGGATGCTCTCAGGCTGGGTGCCAGCGCGGTGGGCGAAGGAGCATTACCGCAAGTGGTACGACGAGATCGCGGGCGAGTAGACGGCGCAGCCCGGGCGGAGGGATTCCGCCCGGGCTGCGGCCGTCAGCGGGACAGTGGGGCCGGGTCAGCGGACGAGCCCGCCGTGGTAGCGCAGGGTGTAGACCCGCTCGCCGTCCCGCAGGATCCACTCCTGCCCCTGGAACCGGAAGACGTCGCCCTCGCTGGTGTCCACGTAGGTGAGGTCGCCGGAGGCGTAGGTAAAGCCGCCGAGGAACCGCCCTTCCCGGTACATGGCCGTCAGGCTCTCCTTGATCATGGCGCCGGCCTCCGCGGCGGTGATCCTGTCCGGGCGGATCAGGTAGCCGAAGTAGTTCTGCACCCACACCGGCGTTCCCTGATAGTACACGACCTCCTGACCGGCGAAATCGCTGTTGCCGAAGTAGCTGTCGTGATACACCCAGTCGCCTTCGGCGTACTGCAGATCCTGTGAGCCGAGGCGGTAGGGGAGGAGCTTCGGTCCGGAACCCACGTATGTACGGCTCTTGGCCCGAACCACGAAGGACTCGAGGTTCGTCAGCACCGCGTCCCGGTTCATGAGGTGCCCTCCTCGCGTTCTCGTGTCGTTACACCTGATGACAGTATGACACAAACCCGTGTTCGGGTCAACGCCAACCTGTGTTCGACTGCGGTGTGCCGGCGCGCAGAAAGACGGCCTGGACCGCCTGCTGCGGTCCAGGCCTCCCGGTCACCGCTCGCACAGTTCCACGCATCCGACCTGCCGCCCGTTCAGCTTACGGAGATCCCCCTGCCGGTCAGCTGCCGCCGGATCCGCTCCATGGTGCTGCCGGGCGGGGGCGCAACGCCCTCCAGCTGGTACGAGATCCCCATGGCCTCCCCGCTTTACGAGGACGGCGAGGGCTTCCACATCCGCCGGGTCGTCGATCCAGCCCGGCACCACCACGCAGCGGATCCATCGGGCATCCCCATCGCCGCGGTCGGGCGCGCCGAGGTGCAGGGCTGGGCTGCTTGGCTCGGGCCCGCTCTGCGGACGCCGCAACGCAGCGGCGAGGCCGGAGTCGTGATCCGACGAGATGTCGCTAGAGACCGGTGAAATGTCGTTTTTCGACGGTGAACAGCATCAGACTGATCTGGCGCCATGATAGCAGGCGGACCGGAGGGCGGCATCGCCCCCGGGATTGATCTTGCGCACAGCACGAAAGTACTGGGGGCCTTTGACCCCCAGTACATCCGCGAGCAGAGCGGAGACCCGCTCCCCGTATGTGCCTAGCAGCCTCCCAGGTTGGGGTGTTGGAAGGTGAACTCCCCGCCCCATGGGTCCGACTGGAAGCCGAGCTCGGCCCCGTCGAACCACCGCGCTACGCGGTCTTCCAGGTAGACGCGCATGCCCTCGTTCACGATCGTCACGTCGGACTCGGCTGGCTCTTCCAGAGCCAGGCCCAGGCTGGGACCGCCTCAACCGAACCCCTGCACGTAGATGCGGAAGCCGACCTTCTCCGGCTTGCCCTCCAGGCGCCGGGCGATCTCCGCGGCGGCTTCCGGGGTGACCTTGATCATCCTGTATGACACCTCCGGTTGTCTTGAGCCATACCCCGTAGGGTAATGCTACCGCTCTCCTACATGTTAGTCAACCCTTCCGTGAGAGGAGAGACGGCGCAACTGGGGAATACTGAACATAAGAATTCCACGGATCGGGGGGGCGTACCCGCTGGATATCAGGCAGATCATGGAGATCATCCCGCACAGGTACCCGATGCTGATGATCGACCGGGTGCTGGAGCTTGAGCCGGGAAAGCGCGTGGTGGCGGTGAAGAACCTGTCGGCCAACGAGCCCGTCTTCCAGGGGCACTACCCGGGCAATCCCATCTTCCCGGGGGTGCTGATCCTGGAGGCCATGGCGCAGGCCGGGGCCGTGGCGGTGCTCTCGCAGCCTGAGCACGCGGGCAAGGTGCCGCTGTTTGCCGGCATCGACGACGCCCGCTTCCGCCGTCCGGTGGTGCCCGGAGACCAGCTCCGCCTCGAGGTGGAGCTGGTGGCCATGCGCCGGGGGCTCGGCGTCGGCAAGGGGAAGGCGTACGTGGGCGACGACCTGAAGGCGGAGGCCACGCTGAAGTTCGCGCTGGTGGATGGTTCGCTGGCCAACGGGGCAGGATAGAGGTGCAATGCGGCGCCGGTTCTGGCGCGCATCGCCCTTGCTTGACACCATAACCCACGGGTGGTATTCTAGGCAGAGCATGTAGAACTGAATACTCTTATCGAGAGAAGCGGAGGGACTGGCCCAATGAAGCTTCGGCAACCGGCCTGCGCGGAGCGGGTGAGGTGCCAAATCCAGCCGGGCGGACGACCCGGAAGATAAGAGGGAAGAGCAGCATCATTCAACCCTCTTCGTTTCGAAGAGGGTTTTGATGTGTGCCAGTGCCGTCGGCCGTGAGCCGTGCTAGAGGAGGTAGCGGAGTACCATGATTGAGCCGAAGGGGAGGTATCTCTTCACGTCTGAGTCCGTCACCGAGGGCCACCCCGACAAGATGGCGGACCAGATTTCCGACGCAGTGCTTGACGCCCTTCTGACCCTCGACCCCAGGGCCCGCGTGGCGTGCGAGACCATGCTGACGACCGGCCTCGTGATCGTGTCCGGCGAGATCACCACCGACGCGTGGGTCGACATTGCCGGCCTGGTGCGCGACGTGGTCCGCGACATCGGGTACACCCGTGCCAAGTACGGCTTCGACGGCTCGACCTGCGGCGTGATGACCGCCATCGACCCGCAGTCGCCCGACATCGCGCAGGGCGTCGATGTGGCGATCGAGGTGCGGGGGCAGGTGACGGAGAAGGAGCTGGAGATCGGCGCCGGCGACCAGGGCATGATGTTCGGCTTCGCCTGCGACGAGACGCCGGAGCTGATGCCCATGCCGATCAGCCTGGCGCACCGCCTGGCGCGCCGCCTGGCGCAGGTGCGCAAGAACGGCACGCTGCCTTACCTGCGGCCCGACGGCAAGACCCAGGTGACCGTGGAGTACGTCGACGGCCGCCCGGCGCGGATCGACACCGTCGTCGTCTCCACCCAGCACGACCCGGACACCACGCAGGAGCAGATCCGCAAGGACGTGATCGAGCACGTCATCCATGAGGTGATCGATCGCAGGCTGCTGGACGACCGCACCCGGTATTTCATCAACCCCACCGGGCGGTTCGTGGTGGGCGGCCCGCAGGGCGACACCGGGCTCACCGGCCGGAAGATCATCGTGGACACCTACGGCGGTTACGCCCGCCACGGCGGCGGCGCCTTCTCGGGCAAGGACCCGACGAAGGTCGACCGGTCCGGCGCCTACGCCGCCCGCTGGGTGGCGAAGAACATCGTGGCCGCGGGCCTGGCCAGCCGCTGCGAGGTCCAGCTGGCCTACGCCATCGGCGTGGCCCAGCCCGTCTCCATCCTGGTGACGACCTTCGGCACCGGCCGGCTGCCCGACGAGCGCATCGCCGAGATCGTGCGGGAGACCTTCGACCTGCGCCCGGGCGCGATCATCCGCGACCTGGACCTGCGCCGGCCGATCTACCGGCAGACCGCCGCCTACGGCCACTTCGGCCGGCCCGACCTCGACCTGCCGTGGGAGCGCACCGATCGCGCCGCCGAGCTGCGGGAGCGGGCGGGGCTGTAACACAAGTGAAGAGCACGCCGGTAAGCCGGCGTGTTTCTTTTTTGCCGCCGTTCGCGCTGGTCGGCGCCGTTCCCCGGGGCACCGGCGTTCGCGGCCCGTTGCAGCACTGCTCGCTCCTGGGTGCCGTTCTCCCGCGGCACCGGCGTGCACACGGTACCGCGGATGACGTGCTCGCTGGCGCCGCTGCCCGGGTCCCTGGTGCGCGCGGCGGCGGCGCCGCACGTCGGCGACCGCCGCCGCGCGGTACCGCCTGCTCACGCTCCCTCATACCTTACAGATCGGGAGGGAGAGGCGGTGCGCGAGGGCGCCTTCTTCTGGGGCTTGCTGGCCCTGGCGGCATACGGTGCGGTTGCCGCCGTCGCACGGGTGGCGGGGCTGCTCGCCCGCATCCGCCTGGCGGAGGAGCGAGTGGCCTACGTCGTGCTGGTGCGCGACCAGGCGGAGTGGCTGGAGGATGCGCTGAGCCGCCTGGCGCGACAGGTGGACGCGGAGCTGGTGCTGGTGGACCTGGGCTCGCGGGACGAGTCGGCGGCGATGCTGTCCCGGCTGGCGCGCCGCCTCGGGCTGGCGCCGGTGCTGGAGCTGGGCCACCTGCCGCGCAGCGAGGCGGTCGCCAGGGCAGCGGCGGCGGCATCGGCCACCAGGGTCGTCGTGGTGGACCTGAACGGCGAGCTGGAAAAAGAAGGATAACAACACCCCCGCGGCGAAGCTCGCCCGGGGGTGAGTGCATTGCTGCGCACCATCATCGAGGGGCTGGTGTCCATCCTCTGGCCGCCCCGCAGCACGTGCCTGACCTGCGACGGGCCGCTGGCCGAACCGCCGCCGCCGCTGGCGACCATCGCCGAAACGGTGCCGGTGTGCGACGCCTGCTGGGCCGCGATGCCCTTCGATCCGGAGGCGCGCCTCTGCGCCAACTGCAGCCGCCCCATCGCGGGTGGCACCGGGTTCTGCGCGGAGTGTGCGGACCCGCCGCCCTTCGGCCGCGTCTGGGCGCTGGGACTGCACCGGGGGGTGCTGCGGACGGCCGTGCACCACGTGAAGTTTCGCGGGCGCCAGGCGCTGGGGGTGGCCCTCGGCGGCTACCTGGCGGCCCGGGTGCAGGAGCCGCCCGAGGTGATCATCCCGATCCCGCTGCACCCCAGCAGGCAGCGGGACCGGGGCTACAACCAGGCCGAGCGCATCGCCGCGGGGCTCGCCGCCCAGCTGGGCGCGCCCGTTGTGGAGGGCGATCTGGTCCGGCTGCGGCGCACCGGTGAGCAGACCCGGCGGGACCGCGCGGAGCGATGGCGCAACCTGGCCGGCGCCTTCGGCGTGCGCAGGGGGCGGATCCCCGCCTGGGCGGGCAGGGACGCCCTGTTGGTGGACGACGTGCTGACGACCGGTGCGACGGCGGCCGCGGCGGCCGCGGTGCTGTGGGCCACGGGGGCCAGGAGCGTGAACCTGGCCGTGCTCGCGGTGTCGGACAAGCCGATTCCCGCCGCCAGGGCCGGATTCGCCGGGTCCGGCTATGATCTCTGACCTTCCTCCCGATCGCCAGCGCCACCCTTGCCAGGCGGATGCGGCGCGAGGGCTTGGAGCAGCTCGGCCGGGAGCAGTGCGGCCCCCTGCGCCGACTGCCGGTTGGCGGCCACCACCTCGTCGTAGATCTCCTTGCGCAGCACGGTGACCGAGCGGGGGGCCGTGATGCCCAGCCGCACCACCGCCTGGGGGCCGGTGCCCCGCACCTGCACGATCTTGATCTCGATGTCGTCGCCGATGAGGATGGACTCGTCCAGCCGTCTGGTGAGCACGAGCATCAGGGGGCCTCCTCTGCGGGGGCGGACTTGCTGGGGAAGAGGCGCTCGCGGGTCCGGTACCGGTCGTCGGCCAGGATGACCTGCCGGCCCTTGCGGGTGAAGGGGTTGAAGAGCAGCGGCGCGCGCAGGTTGGCCGTCGCCTCCCGGAACTCCGCCGGCACTTGGGCGATGGCGTAGAGCAGCACCTGCTCCGCGTTCTGGGCGCCGACCGCCTCCAGCTCCTCCTCCGGGATGTCCGGGTTGTAATCGGGGAAGAGGGCGAAGGGGTAGACCAGCGTGAAGCCCACGTCGGGGTGGTCCACGGCCAGGAGCTGCTTGAACACGTCGCCGCCGCCGGGGATGTCCGCAACGACATAGCGCTTGATATCTGGGAATCCGTAGAGTCCCGCGGGAAACTCGAATACCTTCTCCATCCCGAGACCTCCGTCCGGTTGGCTGCAGTTTGTGCCGGGTCCGTTCCCCTATTCTTTTCGGCGGCCGCGCCGGGCGCGCCTGCCTGGGTCCACATGGTTATCCCCACGCGCGCTCCTTGTAGAAACCATTATCAACAGACTTATCCCCATTATCCACAGCCGGGATAGGCACATGGTGTGCATAAGCCGCTGCCCGCGCGGGGATGAAGGCCCCGCGGATGCAGGATAATGTTAGGTAGCGGGAGCGCCGCGGCAGGGAAACGGCATGCCGGAGGGGAAGAAAGTCATAGCCCTGATGGAGGTCCGGCAGGGCCTGTCGAGAAGGGAGGAGTTGGCGCTATGCAGGTTGCGGTACGCGGCAAGAACATCGAGATCACCCGGTCGCTTCGCGAGTACGTCGAGAAGAAGCTTGGGAAGATCGAGAAGTTCGTGGACCACCCGATCTCGGCGCAGGTCAACCTCTACGTGGAGCGGGGGCGCCATATCATCGAGGTTACTGCGGATCTGAACGGATTGATCCTGAGGGGCGAGGAGGCCACGGGTGACATGTACGCCTCCATCGACCTCGTTGCTGACAAGCTCGAGAAGCAGGTGCAGAAGTACCGCTCCCGGCTCCGCCGCCGCGGGGCTTCCGCCGGGGTCGAGGCGGTGCCGGCGGCCGACGAGGACGTCGCGGCCGACCTGGACGGCAAGGTCGTCAAGACCAAGCGGTTCCCGGTCAAGCCCGTCACCGTCGACGAGGCGATCCTGCAGATGGACCTGCTCTCGCACGACTTCTTCGTGTTCGTCAACAGCGATACTGGAAAGGTGAACGTGGTCTACCGCCGGCACGACGGCGACTACGGTCTGCTGGAGCCGGAGTATTGAGCCGCGGCTGACTTCGGCCCCGCCGCCATCGGGCGGCGGGGCCGTACCGTGTTAGGAGGCACGACCGTGCGCACGGCAGCGATCATCTTCGAGGGCGGGCCCGAACCAGAGAACGAACTCCAGGAGTGCCTGATGGGACTGCGCCACGCCGTCACCCTTGACACAGTGGCCAAGTTCCGCGCGGCCGGTCTCGACCAGGTGGTGCTGGCCACCAACTACCCGGCCCTGGCGGCGGCGGCCGAGCGGCTCGGCGCTGGCGTCTTCGACACGCGCGGCTCGGCGCCGTTCCACTTCGGCCGCTCCCTGCAGCGGGCGGTGCGCGCGTCCGGTGCGGACGCCGTCATCTACCTGAGCGGAGCCGCGCTGCCGCTGATCGAGCAGCACGAGATCGCCTGGATCCGCCAGGCGCTTCTGCAGGGTGGCCCGACGGTCGTGGTGAACAATGTCCAGTCCGTGGACCTGGTGGCTTGGTACCCGGCATCCTACCTGGAGCGGGTGGAGCCGCCGGAGAACGACAACCTACTGGGCTGGCTGCTGCAGGAGGCGGGCATGGAGCGGGTGCTGATTCCGCACTCCGCCGCGATCCACTTCGACCTGGACACGCCCACCGACTACCTGATCCTGGCCCTGAGCGGGCGGGGCGGCCCCCGGGCGCAGGCGGCGCTGCGGGCGGTCTCCTGGCCCGGCGACCGGCTCCGGGCCGCCGCCGACATCCTCGCCACGGAGCTGCCCGAGGTGGCCCTCATCGGGCGGGTGGGCTCGGCGATCATGGAGCACTTCAACCGCAACCTCCCCGTGCGGCTGCGGGTCTTCTCGGAGGAGCGGGGGATGAAGGCGCTGGGGCGGGAGGCCAGGGGCGAGGTGCGCTCCCTGGTGGCCGACATGGTGGCGGACCTGGGCCCGGAGCGCTTCTTCGACCGGATGGGCGACGTGTGCAGCGCGGTCTTCTTCGACACCCGCGTCCTCTTCACCGACAGGGGCCGGCGGGTGAGCGAGTGGGACCGCTTCCACTCCGACCTGGGGATGGTTGAGCGGATCGGGGACCCCTTCGTGCGCGCCTTCACCCGGGCGGCCGTGAACTGCCGCATCCCCGTGGTGCTGGGAGGGCACTCCGTCGTCGCCGGCGGCCTCTGGCTGCTGGCCGACCGGGCGATCGCCATGAGGGAAGAGACCGCAGGGGCGTGAAGAGGGGCGGCTGGCGGAGGGCGCGGTTCCGTCACGCTCTTCTGAACTTGCCCATCATATTCCGTTGCTTGTCCCGGCGATGCATGCTAAAATAGCGCGGATGTCCGCCCGGCGCGAACCCATCGCGGGGCTCATTGCATCTAAACCTAGACCGGTTTAATTCCACGGCGCCAGCCAACTGGCAGAAGAAAGAAGAAGGTGTAAGCGTGGCACTGAAGTTCCTCACCAGCATCTTTGGCGACTACAGCGCGAAGGTCGTCAAGCGCCATCAGAAGACGGTGGCCCTGATCAACAGCCTGGAGCCGCAGATGCAGAAGCTCTCAGACGCCGAACTCGCCCACAAGACGGTCGAGTTCAAGGAGCGCCTGGGCCGTGGGGAGACGCTGGAGCAGCTCCTGCCCGAGGCGTTTGCCGTGGTCCGAGAGGCCTCTGTGCGCGCCACGGGCAAGCGGCCCTACGACGTACAGCTCATCGGCGGCATCGTGCTGCACGAGGGCAATATCGCCGAGATGAAGACCGGTGAAGGCAAGACCCTGGTGGCTGCGCTTCCCCTTTACCTGAACGCCCTCACGGGGCGCGGCTGCCACCTGGTCACCGTGAACGACTACCTGGCCCGGGTCGGCCGCGACGACATCGGCCGCATTTACAAGTTCCTGGGCATGACCACCGGGCTGATCGTGCACGGGCTCACCTCCGCCCAGCGGCGGGAGGCCTACGCCTGCGACATCACCTACGGCACCAACAACGAGTTCGGCTTCGACTACCTGCGGGACAACATGGCGATGTACCCGCACGACATGGTGCACCGCGAGTTCCACTACGCCATCGTCGACGAGGCCGACTCGATCCTGATCGACGAGGCCCGGACCCCGCTGATCATCTCCGGCCCCTCCGGCAAGCCCACCGAGCTGTACTACACCTTTGCGAAGATCGCCGAGCGGCTCGTCAAGGACGAGGACTATATCGTCGAGGAGAAGGAGAAGCGCGTCGCCCCCACCGAGGCGGGTGTCGCCAAGGTGGAGAAGTGGCTGAACATCGACCACCTCTACGAGGGCGAGAACCAGCAGCTGGTCCACTACCTCAACAACGCCATCAAGGCCAAGGAGCTCTTCCACCGCGACCGCGACTACGTGGTGAAGGACGACCAGGTCATCATCGTCGACGAGTTCACCGGCCGCCTGATGTTCGGCCGGCGCTGGTCGGACGGCCTGCACCAGGCGGTGGAGGCCAAGGAAGGCTGCAAGATCGAAGAGGAGACCCAGACGCTGGCGACCATCACCTTCCAGAACTACTTCCGTATGTACAAGAAGCTCGCCGGCATGACCGGTACCGCGCTGACGGAGGAGGAGGAGTTCCGGAAGATCTACGGACTCGACGTCATCGCCATCCCCACCAACAAGCCCGTCATCCGCATCGACCACCCCGACATCGTCTACAAGACGGTCCGGGCCAAGTTCAACGCCGTGGCCGACGACGTGGCGGAGCGGCACAAGCGGGGCCAGCCCCTGCTGATCGGCACGGTCTCCATCGAGAAGTCGGAGTACCTCTCCCAGATCCTCACCCGCCGGGGCATCAAGCACCAGGTGCTCAACGCCAAGTACCACGAGCGGGAGGCCGAGATCATCGCCCAGGCGGGCCGGTTCGGTGCGGTCACCATCGCCACCAACATGGCCGGCCGCGGCACGGACATCCTGCTGGGCGGCAACCCCGACTTCGCCGCCCGGCAGCGCATGCGGGCCGACGGCTACCCGCCCGAGCTGATCATCGCGGCCACCGACATCATCCCCTCCGAGGATCCCGAGGTCCAGGCGGCCCGCCAGGTCTACCTGAAGTACCTCAAGGAAGAGGAGGAGAAGTGCGCGGCGGACGCGGAGAAGGTGCGGGCCGTCGGCGGCCTCTGCGTGATCGGCACCGAGCGGCATGAGGCCCGCCGCATTGACAACCAGCTGCGCGGCCGCGCCGGCCGCCAGGGCGACCCGGGTGAGTCCAGGTTCTACGTCTCCCTGGAGGACGACCTGATGCGCCTCTTCGGCGGCGAGATGGTCGCCAACCTGATGAACAAGCTGGGCATCGAGGAGGACGTGCCCATCGACAGCCCGATGGTCTCCAAGGCCATCGAGAACGCGCAGAAGAAGGTCGAGGCCCGCAACTTCGACATTCGCAAGCACGTGCTCAACTATGACGACGTGATGAACACCCAGCGCGAGCTCATCTACAAGCAGCGCCGCCAGGTGCTCGAAGGGCACGACACCCGGGAGGTCGCGCTCGACGCGATCGCCGCCCTGGCGCAGTCTGTGGTGGAGGAGGGCGTGCCGGAGGACGTCTACTTCGAGGAGTGGGATCCCGAGATCCTCGTGGTGCTGGCCGAGGAGGCCGGCGTGCCCAAGGGCTACGTGAAGGTCGAGGACCTGCGAGCGGCCATCGCCGGAGTCCGCCGGGAGCAGGAGGGACGGCAGAAGCTGGCCGAGGCCATTGCACAGGCGGCCACCCGGGCGTACGAGGACAAGGAGCAGCGCCTCGGGCCCGAGATGATGCGGCAGCTGGAGCGCTTCCTGATCCTGCGCACCGTGGACGAGAAGTGGATGGACCACCTCGACGCCATGGACGACCTGCGCGAGGGCGTGGGCCTGCGGGCTTACGGCCAGCGGGACCCGCTGATCGAGTACAAGATGGAAGCCATGGAGATGTTCAACAACATGATCCGCTCCATCCAGCGGGACGTGGTGCGCAACCTCTTCACGATCGAGGTGGCACGCGAGCCGCAGCGGCCGCGGATCATGATCGAGTCGGGCAGCCAGGGCGCAGAGCCCCGGCAGCCGACCCGGACCGAGGGGAAGAAGGTCGGCCGCAACGACCCCTGCCCGTGCGGGTCGGGGAAGAAGTACAAGTTCTGCTGCGGGCGGCAGCAAGGAGCATGAGCCCACCGAATACGCGTGAACAGGGCGCCGGGTTGACCGGCGCCCTGTTCGCGGTGCGCCCAGCATGGGCGCTGACTTGTTGGTGAAAGTCCAATACGGGCGAGGTGGCACCAGCCCGTTAGCCAAAGGCAAGGGCTGCCCA
>NZ_JAGGLG010000036.1 GCF_017874315.1 Symbiobacterium terraclitae
ATGCGGACTGTTCTTAGGCTACAGTGCCAAGTGAAACGAGCAAAGGCACAGGGGGGACTTGAACCCCCTAGTCACGTAGACTGCGAGGCGTACCAGGACAGAGGCCACGGCTGCGCTGCCGTGGCCTCTGCATATCTCCAGCCGCTCACCGGCTGAGGTCCGCGAGCGTCGCCCCCGTCGCCCGGATCAGGTCGGGGCCGCTGAGCACCAGCTGCAGCCCCCGCTGGCCGGCGCTCACCGCCAGCTGGTCGATGATCTCGGCGGTCTCATCCAGGTAGTAGGGGTACTGCTTCTTCATGCCGAGGGGCGAGACGCCGCCCCGGATGTAGCCGGTCAAGCCCTGAATCTCCTTCACGGGCACCATCTCGACCTTCTTGTTGCCGCTGACGGCCGCCAGCCGCTTCAGGTCCAGCTCGGCGCTGCCGGGGATGGAGGCAACCAGCACGCCGGTCCGGTCGCCCCGTACGACCAGTGTCTTGAAGACCTGCTCCGGCGGCAGGCCGATCTTGCGGGCGACGGAGACGGCGTCCATCTCCTCCTCGCTCCACTCGTACTCCCGGAGCTCGTAGGGGATCTTCAGCTGGTCGAGGATGCGGGCGGCAATCGTCTTCATGGCTACCGACTCCTTTCGGGCGGCAGGAAAGCCCGGCATGCGAGCGGCGTGCCGGGCATCGCTGTCTGCGCCTCGCTACTGGTGCCGCCCGGGCGTGAACACCGGCAGCGACAGGTCCTCCTCCATCACGGCGCCGTCCACCGTCAGCGGCTCGGTGGTGCGGCCCAGCAGGTCGTAGTCCTGCACGCCGGTGATGGCCACCTGCACCATGTCGCCCGGTTTCAGCTGGGCGTGGACCGGCGCCTGGAAGAGCACGACCCCGTCGATGCCCGGCGACTGCCGGTAGCAGCGGCCCACGAACCAGCCGCGGCCCCGGGGGGAGCGGCCCTCCACCAGCACCTCCAGCTCCCGGCCCACCTGCGCCTGGTTCCGCTTTCGGGCGATCTCCTGCTGGACGGCCATCGCCTGGTCCCGCCGGGCGATGCGGAGTTCCTCCGGAAGCTGCTCCATCTTGCCCGACTTCGTGTCCTCCTCCTGGGAGTAGGCAAAGACGCCGACGTGGTCGAACTCGCAAGCCTTGAGGAAGTCCAGCAGCATCTGGAAGTCCGCCTCGGTCTCGCCCGGGTGGCCGGCGATGAAGGTGGAGCGCAGGCAGATGTCGGGAATCCGCTCCCGCAGCTTCTGCACGAGCTTCAGGTAGCCCTCTGCGTTGGCGGGGCGGTTCATGATGCGCAGCAGGCGGTTCGAGCCGTGCTGCAGCGGCAGGTCCAGGTAGTTGAGCACCTTGGGCTCGGTGGCGATGACCTCGATCAGTTCGTCGGTGATGCGGGTCGGGTAGGAGTAGTGGATGCGGATCCAGCGAATGGACTCCACCCGCGCCAGCTCCCGGAGCAGGCTGGCCAGCATGGGCTTCTTGTACAGGTCGATGCCGTAGTAGGTCGTGTCCTGCGAGATGACGACCAGCTCCCGCACGCCCATCTGGGCCAGGCGCCGGGCCTCGTCGAGGATCGACTCCATGGGCCGCGACCGGTGGCGCCCACGCATGAGCGGGATGGAGCAGAAGGCGCAGGCGCAGTCGCAGCCCTCGGCGATCTTGATGTAGGCGGTGTAGCCCGGCGTGGCCAGCACCCGCTCGAAGTTCCAGTCCGTGATGGCGTCGGGGTCGGAGATCTGCTGCACCCGCTGGCCCGCCAGGATGCCGGCCACCACCTCGCCGATGCGCGGGTAGTCGGCCGTGCCTACCAGGGCGTCGATCTCGGGGATCTCCCGGGCCAGCTCCTCGCCGTAACGGGGCACCATGCATCCCGCCACCACCAGGGCCTGGCACCGGCCCGCCGTCTTCTGCTGCGCCGCCTCGAGGATGGCCTCGATCGACTCCCGCTTGGCCTCCTCGATGAAGCCGCAGGTGTTGACGACCAGGACGTCGGCCTCCTCTTCCCGGTTGGTGATCTGGTAGCCGGTGTTCTGCAGCAGGCCGATCATCGACTCGGTGTCCACCAGGTTCTTGGCGCAGCCGAGGGAGATGAAGCCCACCTTCACCGGGCGGCCGGCGACCTGGGCGCCGGGCAGGGCGGTCGTGGGGCGGTCGGTCAACGCTTGTCGCCTCCTAAGAGAAAGAGGCCGCCGGTCGGTGGCCTCGCTGAGTAGTCCGTCTGGCGTTCCTATTTTACAGTTGCAAGCAGGGGTTGTCTACCTGGGCGGACGCTTCCCCGCCGGGAGAGCGGAGGGCTGTGTACCACACGGGCGTGGGCACTGCAGTGTGCCGGTGGAGGCCATCCTATGCGGCGAACTCGCGCAGCGCAAGCAGCGTCCAGTTCACAGGGAGGGTCATCCGGAGATTGCAGTCGTGCACGGTAACGGCCACCGGTCGTGAGCACCGAAAGGGACCTGCATACGTCTGACGCCTGGTTCAGACGGCCCGACCTGCGAGCGCGCTGATTCCCTCCGCCCAGCGGGCAGGGGCATTCTCCGTATCCAGGAGGGGTGATATGGACGCCACGTGGAGGGCCCTGGATGCGTACTTCGCGGCGCACCTCGGGTTCAGCGACCCGGTTTTGGAGGAGGTCCTGCAGACGAACGCGCAGCATAAGCTGCCTGCCATCGGCGTTGCGCCGAACCAGGGCAAGCTGCTCTACTTGCTCGCGAAGATGCAGGGGGCCAGACGCATTCTCGAAATCGGCACGCTGGGTGGGTACAGCACCATCTGGCTCGGTCGTGCCCTGCCGCCGGACGGCCTGCTGGTCTCGCTCGAACTGGTGCCCCGGTACGCGGAAGTGGCCAGGCGCAACATCGCCCGTGCGGGCCTCGCCGATCGGGTCAAGGTCCTGGCCGGGCGTGCGCTGGACAGGCTGCCGCTGCTGGAGGGGCAGGGGTATCCCCCGTTTGACCTGATCTTCATCGACGCCGACAAGGAAAACAGCCTCTACTACGCGATGTGGGCGCTCCAGTACTCCCGTCCGGGCACCGTCATCCTCTTTGATAACGTCATCCGCGGCGGACAGGTGCTGTATGCGAACTCCACCGACCCACGCGTGCAGGGCATCAGGCGGATGATGGAATACCTGTCCAAGGAGCCGAGGATCGAGGCCACGGCCATCCAGACCGTGGGGGCGGAGGGGTACGATGGCTTTCTGCTCGCACGCGTGAAGGAGTCCGACGACGACTCGAGGCAGGCCGCAGGTGTACACCGCTAGAGAAGCCGGGCTGCCTCGCCCGGCTCACTCCCTTCTTGCCACCCACCTGAACCACCACCGGTCGACCGCGGAGCCCCGGTCGCACCGGCGTTCCGCCGCGATTCGCCCGAGTTCGGGAGCTGCGTGTAGTCGGGGAAGCCGGGGATCCGCGACAGATACAGCGCCAGGTCCTCCCGGGTCGGGAGGATCTCCACATCCGTGAACTCGCGGGTCTCCATGAGGCGGAGTCCGGCGCGCTTCACCCGGTCGAGGATGCGCTCGGCGTCTCCGGTGTGCAGCCCGGCGGCCAGGCCGCCCGGGCCGCGCGTGCACACCGTGCCCATGGTGGGCCTCCTCTTCTTCAACAACGAGGGGTTCGAGTGCGGAGGCCTTTGCTACGGCGGCAGGGCGGAGGACGGCGGCTGCAACGCGGGCAGCATCCTGGCGTTCGACCGGTATAACCAGCAGGACGTGGTGACCGTGGGCTACCACGAAATCGAAGGTCGCCGCTTCTACGGGGTGACGATCTTCGACCGTCCGGAGGAACCGATCGCCCAGCTCGCGGCCAAAGTGGACGTCGCGATGCAGCTGCCCGAGGGCCCCATGAGGGACGAGGCGCTGAACGCCCGGGCACGGCAGTCGGGCACGGAGCGGATGATCATGGGCCGCACCCCGGAGGGCGAGGTGGCGGTGCAGCTGAACGACAGCAAGGGCCGCCCTCGGATTCGGATGCTGGTGGACAAGGACGACGTGCCGCGGCTGGAGTTCCTGAACGAGGCGGGCGAGGTCGTCTACAGCCTGCCGCCCGAGAAGTAACCACGGATCCCCCGGCGGACACGAAAGGAGCCTGCCGCGCCCTCACCCGAGGGCTGCAGGCTCCTTCGGCATCTCAGCGGTAGACCGTGAACCTGAGCTGCTCCGCGTCCGCGGGAAGCGGGTATACAGGCTCATCACCGTCCCGGTTGGCCTCCAGGAAGGCCTTCATGTACCGGTACATCGCCTCCGAGTAGTCGTGCCCCACGCCGCGGTCCAGGATGAAGATGCCGTGGCCGCCGGCCTCGCCGTAGAGCTTCGTCAGCGCCTCGGCGCGGGGCAGGACCGCCTCGCCCCACAGCTTCGTGATGATCCGCCGCTCCTCGCCGCCGTAGGAGTCGCGGTAGAGAACCGTGTTGTTAGGGTCGTCCTCGCCCATGTAGATCAGCCGCGCCACCCGGTTGTGCGCCGCCAGGTCGAAGGGACGGCCGGCGATCTCGGCGTAGTCGGCCGTGCCGATGGGGTAGATCAGCTTCTCGCCGCCGTACTCGGAGAGGGGCAGCAGCATGTTGTCCAGCGTGGCCCCCGAGACCAGGGCCTTCACCCTCTCCGGGTGCAGCGCCGCCAGCCGGTCGGTGAAGGTGCCCGAGGCGGAGAAGCCCACCAGGAAGACCTGCTCCTCCACGCCCTGGCCGTACCGGTTCAGGTACCCGACGGCGTGCTCGATCATGGCCACCACCTGCCGGTCCAGGTGCGCCAGGCTCTCCACGGTATACCCCGCCTGGCTGAACTGCCGCTCCAGCAGCCGGGCGAGCTCCGGGTCCTGCATCTTCAGGTGCAGCGTGGCCGCGTCCCGGTCCAGGGCGTGGGTGAAGAGCGTGTTCTCCTCGCCGCCGTACCGGTAGGTGATCACCGGCCGGGGGATCGCCGGGATCAGGAGCGGCGACCAGAGTTCCTCGGCCAGCTTCATGGAGACCTGCTCCCCCAGCGCCACCTCGGCGCGGGTGCGGGCGATCGTCTCGGGCACGCTGCCCCCGGGTCCCGTGTTGTTGATATCCACGACGAGGTACCGCCTGTGCCCCGCGTTCGCCTCCCGGTGTGCATCGCTGGGCAGCACGAGGAAGTAGGGCCAGTGGAAGCCCCGCTCGGGCATCGCCGGCACCATGACGAAGCGGCGCTCTCCGCTTGCGGTCAGCTCGGGCAGCCCGGCCGTGGTGAACTCCGCCCGGAGCATGCCCCCGCTGCGGGTGAAGAGCTTCAGGGTGTACTGCGCGTTCAGGGCGAGGACGGGCCGGCCCGAGGCGACGGCCTCCTCGTCGGCGATGATCAGCTGGTCCCAGGCGAGGGTGAACCGCCGGGAGAGGAAGGTCTCCCCGGCCCCCTCCAGCCCCACCGCCTCCACGTCGCTGGCGCGCACCCCCAGGCTGGCCAGGTCGATGACCGGGGCGAAGGGGTCGACCGGCGCGGTGAGGCGGATCGACGCCCTGCGGGGAACGGCCGCCGCGGTGCGCGTGGCGGGATCCCACGTCACGGTCATCCCCATGGCGGCTGCCGCGTCCGCCAGGCGCACGTAGGCCCGGTCCTCGAAGAGGAAGTTGTCTGCCTGGACCTCCTGGCCGTTCACCGTGAAGGTGAAGCCGTTGCGAAGAACGCGGATGGTCTCGGGGTTGCCGAAGCTCGCCGCCGCCGTGCCGCCCAGGATCAGCAGCGCGGCCAGCAGCGCGCCGGTGCGCGCACGCATCCTCACGTGCGGAACCTCCTCCCGTGGCCCGGACCGCCCGCCGCATTCACGGGGCGCCGCTCCGGGCCCGTCAGCGAGTCGCCCCTCTCCCTTCTGCACTGCCGCGGCCGAACCCTGCTGCGCCGTCGGACCCGACCCTGCTTCGTCGTCGAACCCCGCTGCGCCACCGGACCCGACCCTGCTTCGTCGCAGAACCCCGCTGCGCCACCGGACCCGACCCTGTTGCGCCACCGGACTCGAACGCCGTACGCCGCCGAACCCAACCCCCGATGCGCCGGACCCGCCCGGCCGGCGACGCCTTGCCCGTCATCCTGCGGCCGGTTCGGCCAGCAGTCCCTTCAGCACGCTGACCCCGATCCGGTCCGCTGCGGGTCCCCCGATCCCCACCGCGGACGTGGGGGGCACCGTGTGGTTGACAAGCACGCAGACGCCCACGCCCCGGCCGCGGACGAAGCCCACGAAGCTGTTGTAGCCGCCGGTGGCCCCGTTGTGCCAGACGAGGTGGTCCCCGGCGAACGGGACGATGACCCAGCCCAGGCCAATCTGCGCACCGCCGCCAACCTCAGCGCGCGGGGTGTGGCAGCGCGCCAGGCGCTGCGCCAAGACGCCGCCGGCGATTCCGAGGTTGGCCGCGACGAACCGCAGCAGGTCCGCAGCGGTGGAGCGGAGCGCCCCCGCCCCCGGAATGGCGGGCAGGTCCCAGTTGGACGCCGGCCTGCCGCCCCACGTGTGCCCCGGGACGAGCCGCCGCCGCCGGACGGCATCCAGGGCGATGCCCGTGTCCCCTATCCCCAGCGGCCCGCAGATCCGCTGCCGGACCGCCGCCTCGTAGTCCGTCCCCAGCACGTCGGCCAGGATGTGCCCCAGGAGGCCCATCCCCAGGTTGGAGTACTCGAAGGGCGCCGGCAGGCGAGCCGGGGGGCGGCAACGGGAAAGCCCGTCCAGCAGTTCTGCAGTCGTGAACTGGGCGTACGGGTTGTGGCGGGTCGCCCGGGTGACCTTCAGGTTGCGGGGCAGGCGCGGGAGGCCCGACGTGTGCGTGGCCAGGTGCGCCAGGGTCACCTCGGAGCCGTCCCTGGCCGGCCGCAGGGCCACACCGGGCAGGAACTTGCGCACGGGATCCTCCAGCGCGAGGACGCCGTCTGCGACGAGGTCGGCCAGCAGCGCGGTCGTGAAGGTCTTCGTCACGGAGCCGATCTCGAAGATCGGGTCCTCACCCCCGCCGTCGCCGCCTGTGCAGGCCCCGAGGTGAAACATGCGCTGACCATCCGGCCGGATCACCCCGACCGCGACGCACATCCGCTTCTTCCGGGACAGGTACGGTGCTGCAGCCTGCTCCACAACCATCCGGACCCCGTCGCTTGCTGCCATCGCTATCCCTCCGCTCCCATCCGCATCAGGCGCCGCACCCGCCACGCGCCGGCCAGGAAGGCCAGCACCGGCAGCGGGGCCAGCGCGGGCAACCACACAGGTGCACTCGCGTGCAGCCAGAGCCCGGCCCCTGCGAGGAGGGCCGCCCCCGCCAGACCAACCATGCCCCCCGGCCTGGTGGGCACCTGCTCGAACGCCACGGCCAGCTCGCCCTCGACCCGGAACACCGCCTGGCCAGGAGCGGCGTCGAACGCCCCCGCGCCGATCATCCACGTCAGGCAGCCGAGCGCGATGGCCAGGGCCGTCGCGGCCAGGCCGAGGGCCTGCGCCGGGGCAGCGCCGCCGGACCAGGCCCAGACCAGCGTCGTCGCCCAGGCCACCAGGGGCAGGGGCAGCCCCGCCGTCCACTTCCCCAGCAGAACCTGGTGGGGCCGCGTCCCCGCCAGCACCGGCAGTGCAGCCTGCTCCCCGTCGGCGGAGAAGAGCCCGGCCACCTGCTCGCCGTAGTTGAAGATGGCGAAGAGCAACCCGGCGCCGATGCAGTACGTGGCGACCCGGGGCCTCGCGATATCCACCTCCAGGAAGAACGGCAGTACCAGTCCTGCGACAGCGAAGGCCAGCCGGATCAGGCTGAACCAGTTGCGCCGGGCCGCCAGCCAGGCCTGGGCCTGGAGCGCCCCCGCCGGTCCAGGCAGCAAGGCTGGCCAGCGGGACCGCAGGGGGCGGCTCCGGCGGTCTGCCATCTCCAGCACGGCCAGCCAGCCCTCGCGGTGCGCGTCCGCGCCCCGGCTCCGGATCGCACCGGCCACCCAGAGAAGGCCGGGCAGGGAGAGCACCGCCATGAGGATCAGTTCGCCTGAGAGCGCCCGGCCGCCTTCCGGTGCAGGCGCCCCCAGCCCTGCCAGTCCAGGCTCCCACAGCCCGCCGGCAAGCAGGTAGGAGACGGCGAGGACCGTGGACAGCGCCAGGGCCATCCCCGCCGCAGGCAGGGCGACCAGTGTCCCGGGCCAACGCCGAACCATGCTGAGCACGGCCACCAGCCCCGTCAGGTGGCCCAGCATCCCCCCGGCCAGGGTCGCCGCTAGCAGCGCGGCCACTGCCCACAGGCCTGCCGGGCGGGCGGCGGGGTAGAGCGCCAGGGTGAAGACCAGCGCCGACCACGCCCGCTGCGGCAGAGAGCCGACGACGTCGGCCAGCACCGCCGCCTGCGCCGGCGCGGGCGACAGGTGGACAAGGCGCACGACCGGGCCGGTGAAGAGCCGCTCGCTCCCCCGCAGCAGCAGCAGCACGAGAGCGAACAGCCACGCCTCCGCGAAGCCCAACAGGAACAGCGTTCCGGCGGGAAGGGCGGGCGGATCGCTGCTCAGGCGCCAGAGCGCCAGGCCTGCCAGGAACAGGTGGATTAGGGCCCGCCACAGGCCCGTCCGGAGCCGGCTGAAGCGCCAGGCGTCGTTGAACGCCGCCCGCCATGCAGCGAGGAGCAGCGCCTTCAGGGGCAGGCCGAGACCGCTCATGCCGGCACCCCCACTTCCCGGTCTGCGGTGAGCGCCAGGAAGAGTTCCTCCAGGCCCGCCGCGGGCAGCCCCGCCTTGGCCCGCAGCGCTTCCAGGTCGCCGACGGCCCGGAGCTCCCCGGCATGGATGATGGCGATGCGGTGCGCCAGCTCCTCGGCCACCTCGAGGACGTGCGTGGTGAGGAGCACTGCCACGCCCTCCCGGGCCGCCGCCTTGATGAAGTCCTTCACCTCGCGGGCGGCCCGCGGGTCGAGCCCGTTGGTCACCTCGTCCAGCAGCAGCACCCGGGGCCGGTGCACCAGGGCCGCCGCGATGGCCATCTTGCGCTTCATGCCCAGGGAGAAGGATCTGATCTGGTGGTCGCCCCAGCGCGTCAGCCCCACCTGGGCCAGCAGCTCCTCCGCCCGCCGCCGCCCCTCTGTCTCCGGCAGGCCGTAGAGCCCGGCCATCATCCAGAGGAACTCACGGGCGGTGAGGGACTCGTGCAGCAGCGGCACGTCGGGCACGTAGCCCAACAGCCGGCGGACCGGGCCTCCCTCGGCCCAGAGGTCCCGCCCCTCCACCAGCACCCGGCCGGCGGTCGGCCGCAGGAGGCCCGTGGCCATGCGGATCGTCGTGGACTTGCCGGCCCCGTTGGAGCCGAGGAAGGCCAGCACCTCGCCGCGGCGCACCGAGAGGTCGATGCCGGCCACGGCAGTGAAGTCGCCGTAGCGCTTCACCAACCCGACAAGGCGCAGGGCCTCGTCGTCGTTGCGCTTCACCATTCCGATGGGGCACAGCGCTTCCTCGCGGTGGCATTCGTGGGCGGCACGAGGCGCGGCAGCCGGTACCGCAGCCGGTGGTGTTACGCCGGTCAGGGGTGGCGTTGGGCGTTGCAGTCCTGCGGGCGTTGGAGCGGCGTGCGTCGCGCGGTCCGGGACCTCCGGGTTCGGCCCCGCGGTCACCGGTGGCGCCTCGGGCGGCGTCGACGGATCTTCTGTTGTTGAGACACCGGGCGAAGGTCCAGACGTTCGGTAACCCGACGATTCGCGGGCCTCTGTGGCCGTGGCCGACGGGACCGCTGCCGCCGTGGCGGACGGGACTGGGGTCGGTTCCCGGGGTTCACGTCCCGGAACCTGCGGCGCGGCCAGCGCGGCGCAGAAGCGGTCGGGTTCGTCGAGGCTCAGCACCACCCGGGTGAACTGGCAGAGTCCCCGGTCCGGGACCTTCGTCTCGTAGGGACGAGCCAGGGTGAGCGCCACCAGACGGCGGCGGTCGGCCAGCACGTAGAGCGTGTCGGTGTCCGTGCGGTAGCTGATGCCCGAGGCCTCCACACCTCTGGGCAGCGGCGCCTTCCAGGGCGCCGCCCCGCAGATGTCCTCCCGCCGCAGCGCCAGGCGGTGCCGCCCCATCTGCAGCAGCAGCCGCTCACCGTTCAGCACGTGGGCTGTGCGCAGAGGGGCCGCAACGAACCAGTAGACCAGGCCGGTGACCGCCAGCCCGCCCAGCCCGATCAAGGGACCCCACGGCTTCGGCAGAACCGCAACCGGGATCACCCACGACACGAGGTCCACCGCGGCCAGCAGCATCAGCCCGAACAGGCGGTTCTTGAGGGCCTGGCCGGTCCGGGTATACGTGAACCGCTCCATGGTCGCACCCCTTTCTACTACACTCGTCGTACTTCGCTCAACAAGGTACCCACCGTCGGGCGGGGCGGGTGACCAGGAAGTACAGCAACGTATACCCAGCGCCCAGCGGCAGGTGAAACCAGCCGATCCGGCCCGGCCAGCGGCGCCGGATGCGGTCGACGCCATCAGGCGAGGCGGGTCACCGCAAGATACAGCAGGGTATAAGCGGCGCCCATTGGAAGGTGATACCAGCCCAGCCTGCCCGGCCAGCGCCTCCGGGAGCGGCCGACAACCAACCACGCCGGTGCACGGAGGTGCGGCGCCGGATCATCCTCGTCCGTCAGGCAGGTGATGCGGTGCACGAGCTGGGACGACGCTCCGGCCAGCACCGCCCCCGCCAAGGCCGCCCGCCCGGCCTGCCGGAGTCCCCAGCGGCCCAGGGCGAGGGCGTAACGGCGGCGGTCGCCCGTCCAGCGCGCGGCCTGCTGATCGGCCGCCATCTCCACCTCGAGGGCGAACAGGTCGGCGGCCATGCGTGCCAGCGGATGCCAGCCAAGGAGCGTGCGGGCGACGCCGCAGGCCCAGATCCGCAGGGGGTCGCGCCTCACCACATGGGCCAGCTCGTGGGCGATGACCGCCCGGAACTCCGCCTCCGGCAGCGCCAGCACGGATGGCGTGGTGATGAGGACGGGCCGCAGCAGCCCCGTGGTGGCGGGCTCCATCTGGTCGCTGGGGTCGAACAGCACCGTCAGCGGGCGGTGCACCCCGAACTCGGCTGCCAGGCGGCGGATGCGGGCCGCCGCGTCCGCAGGCGCGGGCACCAGCCCGGCCATCATGGTGCGGCAGCCCACAATGTGGAACGCCAGGCGCAGCAGGGCCACGCCGGCGACCGCCAGGGCCGCCCAGCCCCCCGCCGGCGACAGCACGAGCGTGACGATCGGAACCAGCAGGAGGACCGATGCCCACCCCAGCCGCGCGGCAGGGTCCAGGTGCTGGCTGATGATCCGGAGCGTGAGGTGCGTGTCGAGCAGAAACAGGCTGATGATGAAAAGCCAGGCCGCCATGAGCCACGCGTCTGCCATCACCGCTCCTCCCCTTCCTCCAGCCGCTCGAGCAGCCGGCGCAGCTCGGCGATCTCATCTGGCGTGAGCCTGTCGCGGCCCAGCAGGAAGCTGACCGCGGGCAGCACGCGCCCGCCGAAGAATCGCTGCGACCACTCATGCAGGGTGGACTCCGCCATCTCCTCCCGCCGCCTGGCGGCCCGGTAGAGGTACGCCCTGCCGTGCTTGCGCCGGGTGAGCAGCCCCTTGCGCGTCAGGCGGGTCATCACGGTCATGACCGTGGTGTAGGCGATCTCCCGGTCGGCGAGCAGCGCCTGGTGGACGTCATCCACCTGCACCTCTCCCTTCTCCCAGACCAGCCGCATCACGTCGGCTTCCAGCGGGCCCAGGTCGAACCCCGTGGCGTCAGACATTGTCGTCACCCCTCTGATTCCAGTATATACGACGGCTGTAGTAGTTCAACAGGGACCGGGATGACCTCTTGGCATGGTGTTCATTCCTGGACTCGGTGCTCGTGGGAGGAGACGGGGGGTTGGACGGCGTCCTGGAGTTGGCGGCAGGTGCGTGCGGCGGGGCACGCTCCGCCTTGGACGCCGGTTGCACTCCCGCTGATGGTTGAGACCCGAAGTTCCGACGGTCTGAGAACTGCCCCTGCGCTTCTGCCACAAGGGCCCGGCCGCATTCCCACGTGGCGTGCGCCTTCGGCACGGTCTCAAATCGTCGGAGATTCACCCCGGCGGGGCTCATCGACGCGCCGCCATGGCGGTGCTTGAACCGCGTGAGCGGGTCGGGGATGCCTGCCGCGCGTCACCAGGTCCGATGCCTGCCGCGCGTCACCAGGTCGGGGATACCTGCAACGCGTGACCAGCACGGAAATGCTGCAGCCTGAAGTGCCGACGGTTTGAGCGCACCTCCTGCGCTTCTGCCACAAGGGCCCAGTGGCAAACCCACGTGGGGAGCGCCTTGCGCACGGTCTCAGACCGTCGCAGGCACAACGGCGGGATCCTGCAACCGCGGACGATCGCCCTCGAACCCGCCTCCAAATCTACAATCACGTCGCTAACAGAGAAAATGCCCTGGTTGCCTATTGACATGGAAACCCCCTGGGGGTACTCTACACTTAGACGGTTATCTAATTGTCTCACCCTGGGAGGCGGCATACAGTGGAACATCAGCCGAACGGCACGGTGCGCGACATCTGCACCACGTCCGAGCCGGACGAGGTTCGCCTCGCCGCGCACCGCCAGCGCCTCGTGGAAGTGGCGGGTCTCTCCGAACTCTTCCGGGTCCTGGCCGACGAGACCCGCACCAAGATCCTCTACCTGCTGTCCACCGAGGAGCTCTGCGTACACCACCTGGCGCAGATCCTCGATCTCACCCTGCCCACCATCTCCCATCACCTGCGGCTCATGAAGCTGATGCGCCTGGTGAAGAGCCGGCGCGAGGGCAAGCACGTTTACTACTCCCTCTCTGACGACCACGTGCTCCAGCTCATCCAGACGGCGCAGGAACACTATCAAGAGGAGTAAGCCTTATGGCAAATCAGGTCAACTACACCCTCAAGGGACTCGACTGTGCCAACTGCGCAGCCAAGATCGAAGATGCCCTGCACCGCAACGGGATGCCCGATGCCGTGGTCAGCTTCGCCACCGGGCAGCTCCTCGTGGCGCCCGACCAGCTCGCCCAGGCCGAGGCGGTGATCCGGAAGATCGAACCGGGCATCACCATCGTGCCGGCTGCGGGTGCTGCCGCCCAGGCTGCCCCGGCCCCGCACGGGGAAGAACACGATGCGGCTGGGGAACCTGGATGGCGCCGCGTCGCCGAGATGGTGCCCGCCGCGGCGGTTGTGCTCGCGGGGTGGCTGTATCACGAAGCCCTCCACGCCTGGCCCTGGGTGGAATGGCCCCTCTTCCTCTCGGCCTACCTCCTGGTAGGTCGGGGGGTCGTGCTGGCCGCATTGCGCAACATCGGGCGCGGGCAACTCTTCGACGAGAACTTCCTGATGACGATAGCCACCCTGGGCGCCTTTGCGATCCACGAGCTGCCCGAGGCGGTGGCCGTGATGCTCTTCTACGCCGTGGGCGAGTACTACCAGGACAAGGCCGTTGCCGGCTCCCGGCGCTCCATCCGGGCGCTGGTCGCGGTGCGCCCCGACCGTGCCAACCTGCGGAAAGGCGGCGAGGTCGTGCCGGTGGCGCCGGAGGTGGTCGCCGTGGGCGATGAGATCATCGTCCGGCCCGGCGAGCGCATCCCGCTGGACGGCGAGGTGATCGAGGGGTCCACCTATATCGACACCTCCGCGCTCACCGGTGAGTCGATGCCCCGGGCCGCCTCCGTGGGGGACACCGTGCTGGCCGGGACGGTGAACACCCGCGGGCTGATCGCCGTTCGGGTGACCAGGCCCTTCGGCGACTCCTCCATCGCCCGGGTTCTGCAGCTCGTGGAGCAGGCCGCGGCGCGGAAGGCCCCGACCGAGCGTGCCATCACGTCCTTCGCCCGCTGGTACACGCCGGCTGTGGTCGGCCTGGCGGCGCTCATCGCACTCGTGCCGCCGCTCGTGCTTTCGGGTGCGACGTTCGCCGAGTGGCTCCGCCGGGCGCTGGTGCTGCTCGTCATCTCCTGCCCCTGCGCGCTGGTCGTCTCCGTGCCCCTGAGCTACTTCGGCGGCATCGGTGCCGCGTCGCGCGTGGGCATCCTCGTGAAGGGCGGCAACTACCTGGACGCCCTGGCCAGGTTGGACACGGTGGTCTGGGACAAGACCGGCACCCTGACCGAGGGACGCTTCCAGGTCGTCACAGTGGAAACGGGAGCAAGCCGTGAGCGAGACGAGGTGCTGCGCCTGGCTGCCCACGCCGAGGCGCACACCTCCCACCCCATCGCCGCCTCCATCCTTGAGGCATACGGACGGCCCGTCGATCTGGGTGCGGTCACCGACTACGAGGAGATCGCCGGCCACGGCGTGCGGGCCCGGGTGGACGGCGTGTTCGTGCTGGCGGGCAACGAACGGCTGCTCGCCCGCGAGGGGGTCGCACTGCCCGACCGCTCGCCGGCCGCCGGCGGTACGCATGCAGGCACAGTGGTCCACGTGGCGGTGGACGGCGCCTGGGCGGGCCGGATTCTGATCGCCGACCAGCCCAAGCCCGCCTCGGCCGACGCCGTGCGCCAGCTGCGCGCCCTCGGCGTGCGCCGGCAGGTGATGCTGACCGGCGATGCACACCACGTGGCGGAGGCCATCGCGCAGCGGCTCGCGCTCGACGGCGTGCGGGCGGACCTGCTCCCCGAGGACAAGGTGACCGCGGTGGAGGAGATCGACCGGGAGCGTCGGGCGGCAGGCCGGGCCGGAGCCCTCGCATTCGTCGGGGACGGCATCAACGACGCGCCGGTGCTCACCCGGGCTGACGTGGGCGTGGCGATGGGCGGCCTGGGCTCCGATGCGGCCATCGAGGCGGCAGACGTGGTGATCATGGACGACAACCCGGCCAGGCTGGCCGTAGGCGTCTCCCTGGCCCGGCGCACCAAGCGGATCGTGGCCCAGAACATCGCCTTCGCCCTGATCGTGAAGATCCTGTTCATGGTCATGGGAACCGCTGGCATGGCGGACCTGTGGGAGGCGGTGTTCGCCGACGTGGGCGTGTCGCTGCTGGCGGTTCTGAACGCCACCCGGGTGCTGCGCACACGCCTGCCCAAGCTGGAGGCCGCGTAACCGTCCGACCGAGCAACGAAGCCTGCACCCCCCTGCTGGAGGGGTGCAGGCTCTTCTTCTTGCCGAAAGGTGCCCCCGTCCATCTCCGGTACCAGGGCGGAACGGCCGGCGGCACGGGCTTCCTGGGAACCAACCTGGCCCGATACCTCGTCGAGCTGGGTTGCGATGTGGTGCTGCTGGGCCGCCGCCAGCCCAGCCGCGCGACGGCCGGGCGCTTCGTCTTCTGGGATGCCCGCACGCTGGGCGACTGGGTGGCGGAGCTGGATGGTGCGGCCGCGCTGGTGAATTTCGCCGGGCGGTCGGTCGACTGCGTGAAGACCCCCGATCCCTGTGACGAGATCCTGCGCTCACGGGTCGAGTCCACCTTGGTTCTCGGCCAGGCGCTGCGCGTTCCCTTCGGCCTGCCCTCTCCGGGCTGGCTGATCCGGCTCGGGGCCCCGCTGATGCGCACGGACCCGGAACTCGCCCTCTACGGGCGGTACTGCGTCTCCCGACGGCTCCACGAGGAGGGCTTTGCGTTCCTGTTCCCTGAGATCAGCTCTGCACTGATGGACCTGTACGGTACCGCCCGGTCTCGTCCATCCGTGCCGCAGCCTCGCCGAGGCCCGGATGACATCCCGCCGTTTCACGTGCCGAACCGCACGCCCCGTGCCCCCCAGCAGCCCAGCCGGGTCGTCCAGCCCGGCGCCGCCCAGGAACGCCAGCGCTATCGGTGCCTCTGGCCCGCCCTACCCCACGACCTCCCGGTAGAGCGCCTCGTACTGCGGCACGACCCGGTCGGCGCAGAAGTGGCGCCGCACCCGCTCCATCGCCGCCGCGCCCATGCGCCGGCGCAGGCCGTCGTCCTGCAGGATCTGCACGACCCGTGCGGCCATGGCGTCCACGTCGCCCACCTGGCAGAGGAAGCCGGTCTCCCCCTCCACCACGACCTCCGGCAACCCGCCGGTGCGGCTGACGACCACCGGCACGCCGCAGGCCATCGCCTCCAGCGCCGCCAGCCCGAACGACTCCTGCTCGCTGGGCAGCAGGAAGACGTCGGCTGCGGAGAGCAGCGGCACCACCTGCTCCTGGTTGCCCAGCACCAGGATGCGCTCCCGCACCCCCAACCGCTCGGCCAGAGCCAGCGCCGGCGCCAGCTCCGGGCCGTCTCCCACCAGGATCAGCCGGCTCTCCACGGCGCGGCAGACCCGGGAGAAGATCTCCACCACGTCCCACGGCCGCTTCACCCGCCGGAAGTTGGACATGTGCATCAGCACCCGCTCACCGCCGCACGCCAGGCGACCGCAGAGCCCGGCGGGCTCGCTCCGGCGCCAGCGGGCGCAGTCAAGGAAGTTCGGGATCACCCGCACCTCCCGCTGCACGGGCAGGAGGGTGACCGTGTCCGTGCGCAGCGACTCCGACACGGCGGTGACGGCGTCCGACCGGTTGATGGAGAAGGCGATGATCTCGGTGAACGAGGGGTCGCTCCCCATCAGCGTGATGTCGGTGCCGTGCAGCGTGGTGACGACCCCGGGTGCGCCAGGTCCGATGATCTCCCGCGCCAGGAAGGCCGCGGTGGCGTGGGGCACCGCGTAGTGCGCGTGGATCACGTCAAGCCCGGCCAGGCGGTGGACCTCCACCAGCTTGTTGGCCAGGGCCAGCACGTACGGGGACTCCCGGAAGAGCGGGTACGTGGGCGTCTCCACCTGGTGGAAGCGGATCCGCTCCTCGAACTGGCTCAGCCGGAAGGGGACGTCGGAGGAGACGATGTGGATCTCATGCCCCCGCCGGGCCAGCTGGGCTGCCAGTTCCGTGGCCACGATGCCGCTGCCGCCGACGCTGGGGTAACAGACGATGCCGATTCGCACGTTCCATGCCTCCGATCTCTACCCGGGTGAAGGGCTGCAGGGTTTGGCGGGCACGCTGCGGAATATGTAGGCGAACGTCTCCGCGGATCCTTTCCGGGAGGTCTTGCGCATGAACCTGGAACAGTTTCTCGACCACCTCCGGCGCGACCCGGCCATCGGGCCGAACATCGTGCACTGGCATACGCTGCCCCCCGTGGCCGCGCGGTACGCCGAGTGGCCTTCCGCGCTCGACGCGCGGCTCATCGCGGCACTGAAGGAACGGGGGATCCAGCAGCTCTACACGCACCAGGCTGAGGCCATCGAGGCGGCCCTGGCCGGCGAGAACACCGTGGTGGTCACCCCCACCGCCTCCGGCAAGTCGATGTGCTACAACCTGCCGGTGCTGCACACCATCCTGCAGGAGCCGGCCGCCCGGGCCCTCTACCTCTTTCCCACCAAGGCCCTGGCGCAGGACCAGGTGGCCGAGGTCAAGTCGCTGGCCGACCGCCTGGGCGCCGAGATCAAGTCCTACGTATACGACGGCGACACGCCGCCGCAGGTGCGGCAGGTCTGCCGACAGGCGGGTCACATCGTCATCACGAACCCCGACATGCTCCACACCGGCGTGCTGCCGCATCATACCAAGTGGGTGAAGCTGTTCGAGAACCTCAGGTACGTGGTGATCGACGAGCTGCACCAGTACCGCGGGGTGTTCGGCTCGCACCTGGCCAACCTGCTCCGGCGCCTCCGCCGCATCTGTGATTTCTACGGCAGCCGCCCCGTCTTCCTCTGTTCCTCCGCCACCATCGCCAACCCGCAGGAGCTGGCCGAGCGGCTGATCGACCAGCCCGTCCGGCTGGTTGACCGCAACGGCGCCCCCAGGGGCGAGAAGCACTTCCTCTTCGTCAACCCGCCGGTGGTGACCCGGGACGGCCTCCGGGAGCCCGTGGTGAAGGCCTCGGCCCGGGTGGCCGGCGAGCTCCTGAAGAACAACATCCAGACCATCGTCTTCGCCCGGAGCCGGCAGAACGTGGAGGTACTCACCACCTACCTCAAGGAGCGGGTGGGCCACGACAAGGCGGGCCGGGTGATGGGCTACCGGGGCGGCTACCGCCCCCTGGAGCGGCGCCAGATCGAGGCCGGCCTCCGGGAGGGGAAGATCCTCGGCGTGGTCTCCACCAACGCCCTGGAACTGGGCATCGACATCGGGCAGCTGGAGGCCTGCGTGATGACCGGCTACCCGGGCTCCATCGCCTCGGCCTGGCAGCAGGCCGGACGGGCGGGGCGCCGGTCGACCACCTCCCTCACCGTGCTGGTGGGCTCCGCCTCGCCGCTGGACCAGTACATCATGGAGCACCCGGAGTTCTTCTTCGAGCGTGCCCCCGAACAGGCCCTGATCAACCCGGACAACCTGCTGATCCTCGTCAGCCACCTGAAGTGTGCGGCCTTCGAGCTGCCCTTCACGGAAGGCGAGCGGTTCGGCGTGGAGACCACCGGCGAGATCCTCGACTACCTCGAAGAGGAACACATCCTGCGGAAGGTCGGCGGCAAGTACCACTGGTCGGCCGAGAACTTCCCGGCCGAGAACATCAGCCTGCGCAGCGTCGATGCCGAAAACGTCGTGATCATCGACCAGACCGAACCCGGCAACACCCGGGTCCTCGGCGAGATCGACCAGCTGGGTGCGATGACGATGGTCCACACCAACGCCATCTACCTGCACCAGGCCGAGCAGTACCATGTGGACCGGCTGGACTGGGACGAGAAAAAGGCCTACGTCCACCGGGTGGACGTGGAGTACTACACCGACGCCAACCTGGCCGTGACCCTGAAGCCGCTGGACGTGCTGAAGGAGAAGGAAGAACTGGGCCTCAGGGTCCGCTTCGGCGAGGTCATGACCTCCGCCAAGGCCACCATCTTCAAGAAGATCCGGCTCCACACCCACGAGAACCTGGGCTGGGGCGAGATCCACCTGCCCGAATACCAGATGCACACCGCGGCATACTGGCTCTCGCTGCCGGACGCCATGTGCGAGGGTTTCTCCCAGGACGAGCTGCAGTCGGCCCTGGCCGGCCTCGGCCACCTGCTCAAGGGGCTGGCCCCGCTCTTCCTGATGTGCGACCCCGCCGACCTGCGCTCCGTGGTGCAGGTGCGCTCTCCCTTCGAGGAGGCGCCCACCATCTACCTTTACGACGCCTACCCGGCCGGCATCGGCCTGGGCGAGAAGTGCTACGACCTGCATTCCGACCTCCTGGCCACCGCCTACCAGCGCGTGCGGGCCTGCGGCTGCGAGCAGGGCTGCCCCGGCTGCGTGGGCCCGGCGGCTGAGACCGGCAACCTGACCGGCGCCAAGGCCGGCGTCGTCCGCATCCTGGAGCGGGCCCTGGCCAGGCGCAATCTGCAGTAGGGCGGGGGCGAGTGCCTGATGGCAGTCCGGCACGTCACGATCGAGTACTGCACCGTCTGAGGGTTCGACGAGCGGGCCGCCAGTCTGGCGGCGGAGCTCCGGGCCGCCTGTCCGGGCGCTGGCGTGGAGCTGGTGCCCTCGAGGGGCGGCGTGTTCGAGGTCTCTGCCGACGGCAGGCTGATCTTCTCCAAGAAGGCGCTCCGGCGCTTTCCGGAACCCGGGGAGATCGCGGGGCTGATCGGCAAGTAGCTGCACGGAAGAACGGAAGGCGGGTTTCGTGGGGGAGATCCGCCCTTCCTGACCATACCATGTCCACAGTTCAGAGGAGGGTGTATCATGGGGATCAAGCGCGTCACGATCGAGTACTGCACCGCCTGAGGTTACGACAAGAAGGCCGCCAGTCTGGCGGCGGAGCTGCAGGCTGCCTATCCGGGCGTGGACGTGGAGCTGATACCCTCGTCCGGCGGCGTGTTCGAGGTAACGGCTGACGGCCGGCTGGTCTTCTCCAAGAAGGCCCTTGGGCGCTTCCCGGAACCGGGCGAGGTCGGACACCAGATCGGATCGTTGTGACACGGAGGGATGGGGCGTGGACCTGCGCGAGCGCCTGCGGTTACTGAAAGCGGCCGGGGCCGCCCGAGCCGCTGCGGACGGGGCGCCGCGTGCGGCTGCGCCCCTGCCGTTCGACCGTGCACGCCCGCAGACCGGGCCGGCGGGCGAACCCCTCCCCTTCCGCCTCTGCGACGGGCTGGAGGGCGAGCTGGTGCCCACCGGGGCCGGCAGCGCCTTCCGCCTCGAGAGCCGCCACCCGCTGACCGAGCACCGGGGACCGCTGCCCCTGGGCTGGCCGCTGGACCTGCCCGCCGCCGTCTGGCCGCGGCTGGGCCGCGTGGCGCCGGAGTTCGACATCCGCCGGGCGGTCTTCCTCGACACGGAGACCACGAGCCTCGCCGGCGGCACCGGCACGTACGCCTTCCTGGTGGGGCTCGGCTTCTTCGAGGGCGACCACTTCGTGGTGCGGCAGTACTTCCTCCGGGACTATCCCGAGGAAGAGGCCATGCTGGCCGCCATCGAGGCGGACGTCGCCCCGTTCACCTGCCTGGTCACCTTCAACGGCAAGTCCTTCGACTGGCCGCTGCTGGAGACCCGGTTCCGCATGGCCCGCCGCCGTCCGCCCCTCGCCGGGGCGCCGCACCTCGACCTGCTCCACCCCGCCCGGCGGCTCTGGCGGGACCGGCTGGGCAGCTGCAGCCTGCAGGACCTGGAGCGGAACGTCCTCGGGGAGTACCGGGTGGGCGACGTCCCCGGATCCCAGATCCCGGCCCTCTATTTCGAGTACCTGCGCACCGGCGACGCCTCGCCGCTCGCGGGCGTGGTCGAGCACAACCGGCTGGACATCCTTTCGCTGGCCGCCCTGGCCGGGCGGATGGGGCAGATGGTGGCCGACCCGCTGGGTCCGACGCCGGACGGTGAGCTGCTCTGCGGCGACGACCTCTACCAGCTGGGCCGGCTCTTCGAGGCCCGGGGGCTGCTCGCCGACGCCCTCGCCTGTTACCAGGAGGCGCGGGTGCGCGGCGCCGCCTCCGTCACCGAGGCGGCGCTCCTGCGCCGGCTCTCCTTCGCCTACAAGCGGGCACGGGAGCAGCGGCAGGCGGTGGCCATCTGGGAGCAGATGGTCGAATCCGGCGGGCTGGCGCTCTTCCCGTATATCGAGCTGGCCAAGTACCACGAGCACGTCACCCGCCGCTACGACCTCGCCGAGGCCCTCACCGCCCGGGCGCTGGCCGTCGCCGAGCAGCGCCGGTCGCTGACCGCCGCCGGCGGGCAGGCGGAGTACCGGGAGGTGCTCCACCGGCTCGAGCGCCTGCGCCGTAAGCGGCAGCGGTCCTCCGTATAAGCCAGGCCCCCCGGACATACTCTTGCCCGGGGGGTTGTACCATGCTGTTCATCGACAGGGCCTGGCTGGTGCGCAGGGGCGTGGTGGTCGTGACGCTCTGCCTTGCGCTCTTCACGATCAACTTCCTGCGCAGCCCCGCACTTCAGCCGGCCTCCACCGGACCAGGAAGCCAGGCGATCGAGGGGCCGCTCACCCGCGCAGACTCGCCGGACGACCGGGTGGCCCTCACGTTCGACGTCACCTGGCAGAAGACAGAGCTCACCAAGATCCTCGACGTGCTGGACGCGGCGGGGGTGAAGGCGACCTTCTTCGTGGGGGGCACGTTCCTGCAGCTCTACCCCGACACAGTGAAGGAGATCGCCCGCCGCGGCCATGAGGTGGGGACGCTGGGCCAGCAGATCCGGGACCTGGCCGGCATGCCCGAGAACGAGATCGTCGCCAACCTCCTGGGCAGCCAGTCCGCCCTCACCAAGACGCTGGGCGGGCCCGTGCGCTACTTCCGCCCGCCCACCGGCCAGGCCGCGCCCGAGGTCCTGCGGGCGGCACGCCATGCGCGGCTGGTGACCGTGACCTACGCCCTCGACAGCCAGGACCACCTGGGGCTCACCGCCGACCAGATCGTCCGCCGGGTGGTCAGGGGCGCAAGCCGCGGGGACATCATCCGCCTGACGGCCTCCGACTTCGCCCCGGAGACGGCGAAGGCGCTGCCGCGCATCATCGAGGGTCTGGAGCGGCGCGGTTTCAAGGTGGTGCGCCTCTCCGACCTGGTGCCCATCGACGACGGCTGACGCTGCACAGAGGTCCGTCGCCGCACGTGGACCGGGAGCCGCGCCGTACCTTTCACTCCCGGCGTCCCGGGTCCGGCAGCAGGTCGGGCGGCACCTCGGCCGCATCTTCTTCGGTGCCCACCGTCCGGCCCTCCACGTCGATCACGTCATCGGCCGGCTCGCGGGCCGCCCGGGGCGCGGCCGACCAGTCGCCGAACGAGCTGAACTGCGTCCGGCCGAACCGCACCGTGCGTGCCCCGCCGTGCTCCTCCACCTTGATGCGGTCCCGGAACCAGGGCAGCCGGGCCAGCAGCGGCGCGGCGAAGTAGGCGACGGCGCCGATGGCCAGCAGGGCCACGACGGCCGCCAGCAGGAACCCCAATACGGGGAGCACAACGGTCACCAGGAGGAAGAGCGCCAGTCCGACCAGCAGAATCCCGACGAGATTGCGCATTCGGATCCCCCTTCTGGCAGGATCATGCCAACTACTTAGACGTACGCTGCCGCCGGACTACTCCCTGCATACGGCAAGAACAGCAGAAAGACCGCACCGGCCAGGGTGCGGTCTTCCGGTTTCACCACTCGCGTCCCTAGAAGCTGCCCGGCACGTAGGCGCAGTACGGCTCCTCGGCCAGGACGTGCCCGTGGGTGTAGTACGCCCGGGCCCGGCAGCCGCCGCAGCTCACCCGGTACTCGCACTCGCCGCACTTGCCGCCCAGCAGGTCGGGGTCGCGCAGCTCGCGGAACAGCTGCGAGTTCTCCCAGATCTCGGGGAACGGCGTCTGGAGCACGTTCCCGGCCGCCACCGGCAGGTACCCGCACGGCTGCACGACGCCCTTGTGGGAGATGAAGCAGACGCCGCTCCCCGCCAGGCAGCCCTTGGAGCCCGCGGCGCGGTTGCCCGGCATGACGGGATGGCCGTTCGCCGGACGCTCACCCAGCGCCATCTGGGCAGATGCCCTTGCCCGCGCCACCGCGCCTGCCCCGCCCTGCTGCCGCAGGATGCGGTGGTACTGGGGTGCGCACGTCGCCCGCACCTCGATCGTGGTCCGCTCGGAGGTCTCGTAGAGCCACTCCAGCAGCGACTCGACCTCCTCGGCCGGCAGCATCTCGCGCTCGGCGATCTGGACGCCGCAGCCCACCGGCACGAGGACGAACAGGTGCGCAGCCGCCGCGCCCCGCTCCTCCGCCAACCGGACGATGGCCGGCACCTGCTCCTTGTTGTGGCGCGCGACGGTGATGTTCAGCTGGTAGGGCAGGCCGACCTCCTTCAGGTTCTCGATCCCCCGCCACGCGGCCTCCCAGGCGCCGGGGATGCCGCGGAAGGTGTCGTGGATCTCGGGCGTGGCGCCGTCGATGGAGACGGCCACGCGCTGCACGCCCACGTCCCGGATGCGCCGGGCGATCTCCGGCGTGATCAGGGTCGCGTTGGTGGCCAGCGAGATCCGCGCCCCCTTGCGGGTGGCGTACTCGGCGATCTCAAACAGGTCGGGCCGGTAGAGCGGCTCACCGCCTGTCAGAATCAGCACCGGACGGTAAGCGCTGGTGATGTCGTCGATGACCTTGAAAATCTGCCCAGTCGAGAGCTCATCCTCCGCCCGCACGGCCTGGGCCTCGGCCCGGCAGTGCTGACAGGCGAGATTGCATCCCTGGGTCAGCTCCCAGAAGATCAGCCGCGGCACGCCGCCGCCGTGCGCATGGTGGCGCACCGCATCCTTCGCCGGAGCAACGCACGAGCCTGCGCCCGGATGTCCCGTCATGCATACACCCCTCCATCGTGCCCGATACACATATTCTAATGGCTAAAGTGTGGGAATCGCACCCGCCACCGGACCGATTTGCGATAGCCCGAAGGGGCTATCGCAGAACGGTTCGCAGACGCCGCCAAACGTGGGCCTGGGCCGCATCTGCGGCGGCGCAGCCTGTGTGACTGGCATCACCGCAGGCCGGCACGCATGGGGCTACGATCAGATGCGGAAGGAGGCGGTGCATGATGACGTTTCGGATAGACCAGAAGGTCGGCGAGATCGTCGCCGAGTTTCCGGAGGCGGCCCAGCTCTTCCAGCGCCACGGCGTCGACTTCTGCTGCGGGGGCAGCCGGCCGCTGAAGGACGCCCTGGCGCAGAAGGGGATCGCCGCCGAGGCGTTCCTCGCCGAGCTGCAGGCGGCTCACGCCGCAGCGCAGGCGCGGCAGGAGCGCGGAACCGACTGGCGGACGGCCAGCTACGCCGAGATCATCGACCAGATCGTCGGCGTTCACCACCAGTACCTCAAGTCCGAGCTGCCCGTGATCAGCGGCTACGTCACCAAGATCTACTACGTCCACGGCCAGAACCACGCCGAACTGGCGGCCCTTCACCGGCAGTTCCACCAGCTGAAGCTGGAGCTGGAGCAGCACCTGCACGACGAGGAGGCACGGGTCTTCCCGCTGGTGCTGGCCTACGCGCAGAGCGGCTCCCGAGCCGACCTGGAGGCGGCCGTGGCCTGCCTCGACGAGCTCGAGCAGGAGCACCAGGGCGCAGGCGACCTGCTCCTCGCCATGCGGGAGACCACCGGGGGCTACGCCCTTCCGGCCGACGCCTGCACCACGTACGCCCTCACGTTCCAGAAGCTGCAGGAGCTGGAGGCCGACATGTTCCAGCACGTCCACCTGGAGAACAACGTCCTCTTCCCCCGCCTCCGCGCCGCACGGTAAGGAGGCCAGGCAACAGCAACACCCCCGCCGGCGCGGGGGTGTGTTGTTTCCATCAGGGAGTCGACGCCGCCTGGACGGGCCTCTGCGCGCCCTCCGGCGCGGCCGCCGGCTGCAGTAGCTCTGCCACCACCGGCGGCAGCTGGAACGCAGCCCGGTGCACCTCCGGCGTGTACCAGCGGGTGCGCCAGGTGGGCGCCCCGATCCCCGGCCGCAGGGGGCTGTGCTCCTTGGAGCCCAGCATAAAGCAGTGCAGGCCGCTGGGATAGGTGGGCACCACCGCCAGGTAGGGCATCGTGATGGGGAAGATGGAAGCGACGACCTGATAGACGTCGCGGATCAGCTTCTGGTGGAAGAACGGCGACAGCACCTGGGCGACGAAGATGCCGCCGGGCTTGAGTGCGCGGTAGACGTTCTCGTAGAACGTCCGGTTGAACAGCCCCTCCGCGGGCCCGACAGGGTCCGAGGAGTCGACGAGGATCACATCGTACGCATCCGACCGCCCGGCCACCCAGGCCAGGCCGTCGCCGATCACGAGGTTGACCTTGGGATGATCAAGGCCGCAGGCCGTCTCGGGCAGGTGGCGCCGGCACGCGTCGACGACGGCCCGGTCGATCTCCACCATATCGATGCCCTTCACCGACGGATGGCGGGCCACCTCGCGCGCGGTGCCGCCGTCCCCGCCGCCGATCACCAGCACCCGCTCAGGGTTCGGGTGGGTGAAGAGCGGCACGTGGGCGATCATCTCGTGGTAGATGTACTCATCGCCCACCGTGGTCTGCACGGCGCCGTCCAGCACCAGGGCGCGCCCGAAGTCCTCCAGCTCCACCAGCTGAAGGTGCTGGAACGGGGTCTGCTCCTCGTGCAGCACGCGCCGCACGCGCCACTGGGTCCGGTAACTGGGAGTCTGCTCCTCGATCAGCCAGTCTCCGTGGTTCATTCCCATCCTCCTCTGTAGCAACCAACCGCGGGGTTGGTCCCCGATTCTGGCCTCCGGGGTATTCTACACCACTATATTCTACTGGATTTCGTTTAGACTGTCACTCATCCCACAACCCACACCGCCTGACTGAGTTGTCAGTGCCTTGGCAAAACGGGCAGCCCGCGTTGCAGCCCGAAGGGCGTGCGGGGTGCAGCCAGAGGCCCGCCGGTCTCCCAGCCGGGCGGGCGTAGACCATCACGGCGTCAGCAGCGGGCGCAGGAGCCGGCCGGTGTGCGAGTCCTCGCATGCCGCCACCTGCTCCGGCGTTCCCTCGGCCACCAGGCGGCCGCCGGCCGCGCCGCCCTCCGGCCCCAAGTCGATCACCCAGTCGGCCGCCTTCACGACGTCCAGGTTGTGCTCCACCACCACCACGCTGTGTCCGGCGTCCACGAGGCGCTGCAGCAGGGCGAGCAGGCGGGCTGTGTCGGCGGGATGGAGCCCCTGCGAGGGCTCGTCCAGCAGGAAGAGCGTCCGTCCCACCCCACGCCGGCCCAGCTCCCGGGCCAGCTTCACCCGCTGCGCCTCGCCGCCCGAGAGGGTCGTGGCGGGCTGCCCCAGCGTCAGGTAGCCGAGACCGCACTCCGCCAGCAGGGTCAGCCGGTCGCGCACAGGCGCCACCCGGGCGAACACCTCGAGGGCCTCCGCCACGGTCATCTCCAGCACGTCGGCGATGCTGCAGCCCCGATACTGGGCCCCCAGCACCTCCTCCTTGAACCGCCGCCCGCGGCAGGCCGGGCAGCGCACCTCGGCGGCGGGCAGGAAGTGCATGGAGACCGTCAGCACGCCGGCCCCCTGGCACTTCTCGCACCGGCCGCCGGGCACGTTGAAGGAGAAGTGCCTCTCGGTGAGGCCATGCTCCCGCGCGTAGGGCAGGCCGGCGTAGACCTTGCGGATGGCGGCGAAGACGTCCGTGTAGGTGGCCACGTTGGAGCCCGCACGCCGCGCGATGGGCTCCTGGTCCACGGTGACGACCCGGTCCAGGTGCTCCCACCCGTCGATGCCATCGTGCCGCCCCGGCGGGTCTCCGGCGCCGGTGAACCGCCGCCGGGCCGCCCGACCCAGAACGTCGAAGACCAGCGTCGACTTGCCCGAGCCCGAGACACCGGTGACGGCCACCAGGGCCCCCAGCGGCAGGCGCACCGCCACGTCCTTCAGGTTGTGGGCCCGGGCGCCCCGGATCAGCAGGGCCGGCCCGCCGGCCGTCCGCCTGGACGGCGGCAGCGGGACCTCGTCCACCCCGGCCAGGAAGCGGCCGGTGGGCGACCCCTCCACCCGGGCCACCTCCTCCGGCGTCCCTGCGGCCACCACCGAGCCGCCGCCCCGCCCGGCCGCCGGCCCGATGTCGATCACGTGGTCGGCGGCGCGGATCACGTCCAGGTCGTGCTCGATCACCACCACGGTGTTGCCCAGGTCCCGCAGGTGGCGCAGGATCTCTACGAGCATGTGCGTGTCCCGCTGGTGCAGGCCCACCGTGGGCTCGTCCAGCACGTAGATGACGCCGGAGAGCTCGGAGCCCAGCAGCGCGGCCAGGCGGAGCCGCTGCGCCTCCCCGCCGGAGAGTGAAGGAACCGCCCGGTCCAGGGTGAGGTAGCCCACGCCCACGTTGAGGACCCGCCGGATCCGCACCCGCAGCTCGTTTACCAGCGTCTGCGCCATCCGCCACTCGGCGGGCTCCAGGGCCTCGGTGAGCCCGTCCACCCAGTCGGCGAGGTCGGTGAGCGGCTCGTGCGCCAGCTCCACGATGGTGCGGCCGGCCACCGTGACGGCGCGGCTCTCTGCGCGCAGCCTGCTCCCGCCGCAGTCGGGGCAGGGCTCGCTGTGCATGTGCCGCTCCATCTTCTCGCGGTACCTGGCATCCCCGATGCGCTCGGCGTACCGGCGCATGAAGTTGGTGACCACGCCCTCGAAGCGGCCGGCCCTGGCGGTGGCCGGCGGCTCCACCCCGGGGAAGTGGCGGCGGAACTGGGGGCTCAGCACGCCGTGGAGCAGCAGGTCGCGCTGCACCGGGCCGAACTCGGCCACCGGCTGGTCGGGGTCAAAGGTGAAGCCGTAGTGCGCGGCGGCCTGCAACAGGTTCGGGATCTGGTACTCGACCATCGCCGGCACCCAGCCGCGGACCGCCCCTTCACGGACGGACCGGCTCTCGTCGATCAGGTGGCTCACGTCCACCTGGTTGATCACACCCAGGCCCGTACAGGTGGGGCATGCGCCCGCCACCTTGTTGAAGGAGAAGTGGGCCATGCTCAGCTCGGGGAGCGCGGCGCCGCAGTGCGGGCAGGGGAACGTGCCCGGCGCGTCGGGGTCTTCGGCGTCGTGGGTCACGTCCACGACCGTCCAGTGGGGCGGCGCGACGTCCCGGCCGCAGCCGGGACAGGGACGGTGCCCGATCTTGGCGAACAGTACCCGCAGGTAGGTGTAGATGTCGGTCTCGGTGCCCACCGTGGAGCGCGGCGTGCGGTTGGTGAGGTGCTGGTCGACGCTGACGGTGGGTGCCAGCCCCTCGATGCGGTCGACCGGGGGGCGTGCCAGGCCGTAGGAGAACCAGCCCAGGGCCTCCATGTACTGGCGCTGCCCCTCCTTGTCCAGGGTGTCGAGCACCAGGGCGGACTTGCCCGACCCGGAAGGCCCGGTGATCACCACCAGCTTCTCCTTCGGGATGCGCACGGTGACGTTCTTCAGGTTGTGGGTTCGGGCGCCGTGGATCACGATCTCGCCTGGCATCTGGTCTCCGCTCCTCTCGAATCGGCTACCGCTGATTCTACCACTGCACCCCAACCTTCGTGCCCAAGTGGAGGGTTTGGGGGCATGCACATGGAGGATGCCCATGAAGCCGCTTCGCACATCGGATGTCGCCAGGGCAGCGGGGATTCACCCGAACACCGTGCGCCTGTACGAGGAACACGGGCTGCTGCCGCCGGCGGACCGCCTGCCCAACGGCTACCGCGCCTTTACCCCCCGGCACGTGGACCAGGCCGTGCTCGTGGTCGAGCTGATGCGCTGCTCGTGGACGGGGGGCGTCATCCGCCAGGCCGCGCTGGATACAGCACGCCATGCGGCCCGGGGCGACTTCCCGGCCGCCCGCCGGTGCGCCGCGGACATGCTGGCGCGCATCGCCGAGGAGCGACGCCGGGCGGAGCGTGCGGCCGACCTGCTGGCCGAGTGGGCCACGGCAGGCGGAGCCTCCCAGACCGACCCTGGCGAAACGGCCCGAACCCCCCCGGGGTGCGCGGCCTCCCGCGACCGGGAAGACCCAGCACCCGGCGCCGAACCACCCGACGGCATGACCATCCGCGAGGCCGCCGCCTTCCTGAACGTCACCCCCCACACCCTGCGCAACTGGGACCGCAACCGGCTCCTGACGGTTCCCCGCCACCCATCCAGCGGGTACCGCGTCTACGGCCCGGCCGAGCTGCGCCGCCTGGCGGTGATCCGGGCCCTCAGGCGGGCCGGGTACAACGTGATGACCATCCTCCACATGTTCCGGCAGCTCGAGGCGGACCACGCCGCCGACCCGCACGCCGCCATCGACAGCGTGCCACCGGGCGAGCCCGACATCTTCCGCTCGACGTACCGGTGGCTCTCGAAGACGCGGGAGCTGGAGGCGTGCGCCCGGGCCGCCGTGGCGCGGCTGGAGGAGATGGCGCAGCGGTACGGACCTGCACACAGCGGAACGCACCGGAGGCCGTGATCGGCTCCGGTGCGTTGCGCTTCCCGTGTTCGTCCGCTCCGCCTACCGCCCCAGCAGCACGCCGGCGAGATCGCCCGGTGCGACCCGCCGCCCGACCTGGAAGGGGCCGAACTCCGCGTACCTGGCCGAGACCTCGTCGAACCGCATCTCGTAGACCAGCTTCTTGATGGGCAGCACCTCCCGGGCGAACAGGGTCACCCCCCACTCCCAGTCGTCCAGCCCCGTGGAACCGGTGACCATCTGGGTGATCTGCTCGGCGTACTTGCGGCCCGTCTCGCCGTGCTGCCGCATCATGGCCCGCCTCGCCTCGATGGGGGCGGTGTACCAGTTCACCGTCTCGCCCCGCCGCTTGTTCATCGGGTAGAAGCAGATGTACGGGTGGTCGGGGACCTGCAGCTTGAGGCGCCGCACGATGGCGGGGTTCTTCAGCAGCTCCTCCGGGTCGGTGGAGCCGCCGCGGGCGCTCGCCTCGTACAGCGAGAGCTCGGTGACCGAGAAGTAGGAGTAGGGCTGGTTCGTCAGACTCCCCAGTGCGGTCCGGCTGAACCCGCTCTCCAGCGCCTGCAGCGCCTCCAGGTCAGGGCGCAGGTGCAGCAGCAGCAGGTCCGACTTGTGGCCGATGATCGCGTAGGCGGCGCTGCTGCCCTCCGGGGCGTCGCTCACCGCCTCCGCAGCCTTGAGGAACGCCTCCGCCTCGGCGATGGCTTCCTCCTTCTGGCCTTCGCTGAGCCGGTTCCACGCGGCCCAGTCGATGCGGCGGAAGTCGTGGAGGACGAACCAGCCCTCCAGGGTACCAGGAGCCTCTGCCATGTTCCTTGCCTCCCCCTCTTGCGCGCACCCAGCGAAGACTCAGGCCTTGCGGATGTGGCTGATCAGGTGCTTGATCTCCGGCAGGATCAGCCGCTCCGTCGCCAGGCGCACCGCCGCCTTCGAGCCCGGCAGGCAGAAAAGCATCACCCGGCCCATCGCCCCGGCGGCCGCCCGCGACATGACGGCCGCCGAGCCGATCTCCTGGAAGGAGAGCAGCCGGAAGAGCTCCCCGAACCCCTCCAGCTCCTTGGTGAAGAGCGGCCGGCACGCCTCGATGGTCACGTCGCGCGGGGTCATGCCCGTCCCCCCGGTGAGGATGACGAAGTCCACCGCCCGGGCGAACTCCACCACGGCGCCCCGGATGGCCCCCATTTCATCCGGCACGATGCGGTAGCGCGCGACCCGGTGCCCGGCCGCCTCGACCAGCTCCCGCAGGAGCCGGCCGGACTCATCCGTGGCCTCGGTGCGGGTGTCGCTCACTGTTATGACGCCTGCGGCCAGCTGCTGGACATGGGTCTCGGCCTCGTGTTTGTGCTCGTAAACGCCCAAGCTGGTCATCTCCTTCGCGCCGGCCAGGTCTTCACCTGTCCGACCTCTTTTGTTAAAGTGGGAATGTCAATGTGTTCTCTCAGGACCCAACCCGATGGGAGGAATGCGCCGATGGCATCGCTCGTCCGCAAGGCCCTGGAGGCCGCCCAGTTCGCCGGGTCGAGCCCCAAGGGCCGCTACTGGGCCTTCCGCCACCCCAACCAGGACGCCCCTCCGCAGACCTACCGGCTGGCGCGCCGCGCCGGCAACGGCTGGACCCTCCTGCTCGCCGCCAGCAAGGCCACCGGCCAGGTCCTCTCCTTCTACGTGGAGAGCGACGAGGACCAGCAGGCCGTGCGCGAGGCGCTGCAGTGGCTCGGCATCCGGGGCGAGATCGTGCCGGGCGAGGAGGTCACCCTGCGCCTGGCCTCGGGTGCGTCCATCCCGTCCCAGCTGGTGGGCGGGGAGAAGCCGAAGAAGAAGGGGGCGTGAGCCCCCTTCTCCGCCGTTCAGGCCCGTTCGGCCGCCCAGAGCTGCACCAGGTTCAGACCGACCTCCACCGCCTTCTCCATCCACTGGGCCGAGGCCCACTCGGTGCGGCTGTGGTAGTTCATGCCGCCGGTGAAGAGGTTGGGGCAGGGCAGACCCATCTCCGTGAGCACCGAACCGTCGGTGCCGCCGCGGATCGGCTTCTGCACCGGCTCCAGCCCGGCCTCCCGCACCGCCTTGAGGGCAAGCTCCACCACCCGGGGGTCACGGGAGACCCCCGCTTTCATGTTCTTGTAGCCGCCCGTCTGCTCCCAGCTGGTGCGGGCGCCGGGGTACCGCTGCTCGAGCCCGGCCAGCAGGCTCTCGACGATCGCCTGCTGACGTGCGATGCCCTCCTCGCTGAAGTCCCTGAGCAGCAGCTTCACGGTGACTTCCTCCACGTTGCCGGAGACCGCGTCGGCGTGGATGAAGCCCTCGTACCCGTCGGTGGTCTCGGGCCGCATCGTGGCCGGAATGGAGGAGATGAACTCCGCCGCCAGCTGAACGGCGTTGATCATCACGCCCCTGGCGGTGCCGGTGTGGGCGCTCCGGCCCGCAATCGTCACCTTGAGGTTACGGGCGTTGAAGTTCTCACTCTCCACCTCGCCCGCGGCGCTGCCGTCGAAGGTGTAGGCCGCCACCGCCGGGAAGGAGGCCACGTCGAACTTGCGCACACCCCTGCCGGTCTCCTCGTCGGGCGTGAACCCCACCAGGATCGGCCCGTGGGGGATCTCCGGCTGGCGGATCAGGCGGCAGAGGATCTCCATGATCTCTGCCACACCGGCCTTGTCGTCTGCGCCCAGCAGGGTGGAGCCGTCGGAGGTGATGATGTCGTGGCCGACGCACCGCCGGAGGCCCGGGAGTTCCTCGGGCCGCAGCACGGGACCGGCGGGCAGCCGGATCTCGCCGCCGTCGTAGGCCCGGTGCACCAGCGGCTTCACGCCGTGGCCCGGCGTGCCGGGGAACGTGTCGAAGTGCGCCAGGAGCCCGATGGTCGGTGCGCCCTCCCGGTTCCCGGGCAGCCTGGCGGTCACGATGGCGTGATCATCCACCTTGACGTCGCTGAGGCCCATGGCCTTCAGTTCGGCCTCCAACAGCCGGGCCATGGCCCACTGCTCCTCGGTGCTGGGGACACCCTCGCCCTGCCCCGAGGGGGAATCGACCTGCACATAGCGCAGGAACTTGGCAACGACGCCTTCTGCGAGCAGCTGGTCGCGCTGTGGAGCGTTCATGTGATGTATGTCCTCCTTCGGGGGCCAAATCCTGGGACTCTACTTCGACCTCTTGCCCAATGATTCCCTGCCACGGCCGCGCTGAAAAGCGGGCACCCGGGTGATTTGGCGATCCCTGCGTTCAGAGCAGGCTGATGAGGTAGGCCTCAATCAGGCCAGCCGCAACGGCCGAGCCCGCCGCGAGGCAGACCGCCGGCCACAGCCGCCCGTCCCGGCTTGAGCGGGCGGCCGTCCAGGCTGCAATGCCGACGGCGATGACGACGATCGGCCAGAACATCAGCCAGCGCAGGGCTACGTACATCGCGTACGCGTATCCGATGGCCGCGCAGAGGAACGTGAAAAGGAACCGCCCGCCCGGCTGCCGCCACAGGCGGGAACCCAACCGGTGGAGCAGCGTGAAGACCGCTGCCCCGGCCAGGGCGGGAGGCAGGGCCCTGAGGGCCATGGCGCCGATGCCGAGCCAGACTCCGCCAAGGTTTTCCCGCCCCTGCGCAGCGGTGGTCAGGGCGAACACGGCGAAGCCCAGTACCGTCACGCCGTAGGCGGTAAGCAAGAGTCGCAGGAACACTTGCCTGAGCACGGGTGCCACCTCCACAGCCACAGCGGCGGCACGGTCGTGGGGCAGACACAGAACAGCCATCGAGGGATCGAGCGCTGCTGCTCCTTGACCTCGATGGCTGCTGCTCTGACTTGTGCCGATGCAGGTTGTGCCCGGTCTGCGCGTCGTCCGCTTCAGGTTCTGCCCGATCTATGTGTCTTCCGCTTCAGGTTGTGCCCGATCTGCGTGCCGTCCGCTTCAGGTTCTGCCCGCTTCGGGGCGGGGTTCCTCTTCGACATCCTACCCACCGATTCCCTGCCCCGGCTGCGGCGTAACCCCCGTGACGCTGGTGCGGCAGGGATGGGCGCAAGGGCTCTCCACCAAGCTAGGCCGACCGGTTCAGCACCTTCTGCAGCGAGGTCAGAACCCGGTTGGGCAGGACCCGGGTGATCAGGCCAAGGCCCTCGCGCACAAGCTCCAGCACGTCGCCCTCGCCCGGCCAGGCCTCCTGCAGCACCTCGCGCGGCACCAGTTTGGCCATCTGGTCCACCGCCAGCAGCGCCAGGCCCAGGTCGTCGATCTCGCCGATCAGCGGCAGCGGGTCGGGGATGAGGTCGATCGGTGAGATGAAGTAGGCCACCGTCGCCCCGGCGATTACCTTGGCACCCGCTGGCACACGCGGATCCCGGGCCAGCCGCACCAGCATGACGAAGAAGTCCGGGACCGCCAGGAGCCACGGGATCAGCGGCTGCGCCCACTTCGGCGCCATGCTGCTTGCGTAGCGGCGAACCTGCTCCCGCAGGTTCTGGTAGAAGCCCTGATGTTCGGGAATCGACTGCTCCTCCTGGCTGGGGACCGGCACCAGGGCTCCGGGCTCCACGGTGCCCAGTCCGGAGGGGTCGATGGGAAAGGCCATCACGTCGGCCAGTTCCACGGTGACGGCCGAGCGGTCGATCTGCACGCCCCTGAGCCGGAAGCTCACCGGCACGTGCTCCAGCACCTCGGTCAGGTCGAGCCGCCAGACCCCGTCCTGGTACTCGCCGGGCAGCGCCTCGAAGGCCTTCTGCAGGGCCTTCTCCTTCACGAACCCCGGCAGGAGGCCCATGTTCGTCCACGTCACCCCCAGCTTGATCAGGCTGCCGGCCGCAGCGAGGACGCTGAAGCGCAGCTCGACCGGAACCGCCATGCGGACGGCCTCCACCGGCACCCGCAGCCGAAGGATCAGCGCACCGGTCTCCAACTCGATCCGCAGGTCCTGCACCGACCCCGCCGCGAAGCCGGTCAGGGCCTCCTCGAGGTCGGTCACGCTCAGGGTCAGGGTCACCGCCGTCGCCCGCAGCAAGCTAATCCCTCCACTCCCCCAGGCCGTCCCTGGTCGTCAGCGCCCAGGAGACACGCTCCCCCCCGGCGTCGCGCCACTCCACCTTCCAGGCCCACCAGCCGCGTCCGGTGTCCGGGAAGGGGCTGCCCCTGCGGACCCGCTGGAGGCGGAGCACCTCCCCGCCCCGCCGCCGCACCTCGTCGGTGAGCAGCGCCCGGTCGTGCCGGGTACGGATGACGAGGACGGCCACGATTGCGGTTACTGCCAACACAATGACGACCAGGTAGTTCATTATGCTTCACTCCACTCGAATAGATTCTCCCGCAGGCTGAAAGGTTCGGCAGGCCCGGGAGCGCAGCCCGGCGAACATGGGCAATGCTAGAGGACGAAGCAGGAAAGGGATGGACACATGGAACACGGCACGCACCCTCTCGACGCGGTGGCCCTGGTGCTCTACCAGCCGCAGGACGTGGTGAACGTGGCGGCCATCATCCGCGCCATGTCCAACTTCGGGCTGTCCGACCTGCGCCTGGTGGAGCCGGCGGCCTTCGACCCGTACCGCATCGCGGGCATCGCGCACCACACCGAGCCGCTCATCGAGCGCACCCGCCGCTTCCCCACGCTGGACGCGGCGCTGGCCGACTGCGGCCTGGTGCTGGGCACCACGGGCCGCCCCCGGGAGGTCGCCCGGCCGGTCTACGCACCCCGCGATGCCGCGCCGGCGGTGCTGGCGGGCGCCCGGCAGCGGCGGGTGGCCATCCTCTTTGGCCCGGAGCAGGACGGGCTGCCCAACGCCGCCCTGGACCGCTGCCACGGGATCATCTGCATCCCGACGCACCCGTTCAACCGCTCGCTTAACCTGGCCCAGGCGGCGCTGGTGGTCGCCTACGAGCTCTGGATGGCGGCGGGCTCCGCCGATGCCCGTGACGCTGCGCCTGCGGGGGCCGAGGCGTCCCCGCCGGCGTCCGGTGCGGAGCTCCAGGCGCTCTTCGCCTCCGTCGACGCGCTGCTGCAGGCCCTTTACCCGGGCGGCAGCGAGACCCGCCGCGCCCAGGCGGCGGCCAGACTGCGCGCCCTGCTGCTGCGGGCGGTGCCCCGCAGCGAGGAGGCCACGGCCCTCACCAACCTGCTGCGCCACGCAGCCCGGGCGAGTGGGCTGCGCCGTCTGGATGGCCAGGCCGGTGGCCACCAGGTGTAAGGAGTTTCACGGTCTCCCCGGTCGAAACCTGCTGCCAGGCGCCTGGTATGTTGCCCAAACGCGTGGACATACCCTCCTGACGAGAGGAGGGTATGTCCTATGTCCACGCTTTCCGTCAGGGTCGCGAACCCGTTCCTGCTCAAAGGCTCCCTGGAGGTGGCGCTGGAGGTCGCCCGTATGGACCTGGCCGTCGCCGAGGTCGAGGCCGTCCGGGACCTGCTGGTGACGCTCCCCCACACGGTCCGGCCGGCGGACCTGCACCTGGCGCTCCCCCAGGCGCGGGCCGTCCTGCTGGCGCTGCGCTACTTTGCCCACTCCCGCACCCGCTACTGGCTGCGGGAGGAGATGGTCAGCGCCCTGAGGGAACTGGAGCGCACGCTGGTGCGCCATCTGCAAGATGCGGCCGGCGGTGGGTCAGACGCAGAGGGACCCCAATCTCTGCCGCCCTGAGGGAGCCGGAGCGCGCTGGTGCGCGATCGAACCCGCGCAGCCGGGGCCGGGGCATATCCACCGCATTCTAGCCCCCATCCGGGTTACGGAGAACATCGTTCAGCGACACAGACGTCGACTCTATCCGCCACTTCCCGTCAACCCTGATCAGGCGGGCCACCCCGTCGTAACTCCTGGTCACAGCCTCCGCAGCGTCGAGCAGGTCAATTTACCAGTCAACGATGACCTCGGGGTAGCGTGCGGGATCCGCGGCCGCGAGGGCCCGTGTCAGGTCTGCCATGTCCTCTTCGCTTGGGTGAGGCACTCTCTGGGTGATGTGGTAGTTTACAGTGGCTGCATCACCCGTGATGGTCGACCCATCGAGCGCGATTTCCAGCCGCGCAAACTGGGCTTCCCCGAGTCGGGCGAGCGCTTCGCCCGCTTCCCACTCGATCCAGACAACCTGCGGTTCCACCGGGACATCCTGCGGCCACGGCGACGGGAGGTCGCCTACTCGAGCGTCCTCCGCCACATACTGCCGGGCGCGCTCGAAGTCCAGGTCCTTCACTGCCGCAAAGTAGGCGTCCACAACCGCTTCAGGGCTGCTTGGCTGGCTCAGGGCGGCACACCCGCCGAGCGCGGGCAGCAGCGCCAGCAGGCCCAGGAGCTTGCGAGGCGAACCCAACTGGATCACTCCCTACACGGCCCTTGCTTCCAGGCTACGGATGTCATGTCGGTCCAACTCCAATCGCAGACCCATGCTGGTCGAAGTACGGCTCCCCATCCATGCACGTATGCCCGAAAACCCAGGCGTTGCTTGTTGATCCACTCACGTAACGTCCTTATCGACTATCTAGTTGCATGTTACCGTCTAGCCCGAAGACGTACAATTCATTTTGCTATGCAATTGTGTGCAATGGCGAGAGCAGACTCTCGCACTTTGACGTACAACGTTCCCTGATTGCCGGACCCACAGCCCGGTCAACCAGGGAACGTTGCGCCCGTTCGTTCAGCTTGGGGTCACTACTCCCTCTCCCGCTCTGCAATCATGGCCAGGATCCGCTCCAGGGTCTCCTCCCTCACCCGCGCGATGGCGGCGAAGTCCATGTGGGGGATGTAGCAGCGCTCCAGCTCGTCGTGCAGCGCCTTGGCCTGGCCCAGGTGGTGCATCTCACGCTGGATGGCGGTCCGGTAGGCCGCCTCGGCCGCGGCGATCTCCGTCGCGAAGGCCGACAGCCTGTCCCGGTCGACGAACTCGCCCGTGTCGATCACCTCGTCGCCCGGCTTCGGTGTGTACTCGTGGGGCCAGAACGACGTGAGCACCCCTGCCGCCGTGTCGTGCACCCGCACGTGGTCCACCCGCTCCGGGTACATCGTGCAGTGGAAGGCGTCCAGGCGGTAGCCCCGGGCCAGGGCGGCGTCCGCAACCCGCCCGAGGATCGTCTTCTTGCCCGTCCCGGGCGGCCCCACCAGCACGACGCGCCGGTCGAGGCGGTCGAAGAGCGAGTCCAGCCAGCTGCGCTCGCCGTCGTAGGTGATGGCCGAGGCGAACAGCCGCCGCACCCGCCCGGCGGACGGCCGCTCCTGGGCGCCCGGTGCCGGACCCCCGAACGGCTGCCCGTCAGGAATGTCGCCTGCGCGGCCCGGGCCGCCTGCCGGCGCCACCGCCTCGATGACCGCCTCGCTGGCGGCGTAGACCCGCGCCGTGTCCAGGCACTCCCGGTGGTAGGCCGCCCACTCCTCCAGCCAGGCCAGCGCGGCCCGGCGGGCGTCGTTCGCCCGCCTGAACCAGAACTTGTAGCCGCGGGTCAGCCGGACGATCCGCTCCCGGACCTCCTTCGCCCGCAGCGCCGGCTCCTCCCAGTACTGCCCCAGGTTGATGATCTCGTCCACCGCCCCGGGGAACTGGGGGTCGACCACATGGGGTGCGGTGCCGTCCATCAGGGCGGCGTCCGCCGCGGGGATGTAGATGGCGTCGATGGCCGCGTTGTCGGCGGAGCAGTGGAAGTACTCCACGTCGTGGCCCCGCTCCAGCACGGCCTCCGCGATCGCCTTCAGGAACGTGGACTTGCCGGTCCCGGGTCCGCCCTTGAGGATGATCACCTTGGTCCGGGCGGACGGGGCGATCTGATCGTAGCGTGAGTAGAAACCCTGCGGGGTGTTGGCCCCCGCGAAGAAGTGGCTCGTGGCCCCTCGCTGGCTCATGCGCTCGGCACTCCTCTCGGCTTCAGCCTGTTACGTGGCGGCCCAGCCTATGCGCGCCTGCGCCGAGTGGTGCCACACGCGCTGCGGCCCCGCCGTGAATGGCGGGGCCGCCGGACGCGCCAGGCGCTAGTCTACGCTCGCCGCGATCTCCTTCACCATCTCGCCCACCGATACCAGCCCGCCGCCCGAGAGGTACCAGTAGTTCGGGTCGAGGTAGATGATCTTGCCGTTCTTGTAGGCGTTGGTCTGCTTGATCAGGTCGTTGTCCAGGGTGTCCTTGGCCAGCTGGCCGCCGCCCGAGACCACCGCGGCCCGGTCGATGACGAAGATGTAGTCGGGGTTCTTCTCCTTCACATACTCGAAGGAGACGCTGTCGCCATGGGTGCTGGCCTGGATCGAGTCATCGGCGGCCGGGAAGCCCAGCACATCGTGGATCAGGCCGAAGCGGGAGCCGGGGCCGTAGGCGCTGATCGCCTTGTCGTTGGAGAGCAGGATCAGGGCCTTCTCAGTGGAGCCCTCGACCTTGCGCTTCACCTCGGCCACCATGTCGTCGATCTTCTTGAGCTCGGCCGCGACCTGCTCTTCCTTCTGGAAGATGGCGCCGATGTACTCCATGTTCTTCCTGAAGGAGCCCATGTAGTCGGCCGTGTCCACGGCCAGGTGGATCGTGGGGGCCAGCTCCTTCAGGGCGTCGTACTGCGGTGCGGTGCGGGTCGAGATGATGATCAGGTCGGGATCCAGGGCGCTCAGCGCCTCGAAGTCGGGCTCGAAGAGGGTGCCGGCGTTGACGTACTTGCCGTCGTCGTACTTGGAGAGGTACGGCGGCAGGTTCGCCCTGGGAACGGCCGCCACCTCCACGCCGAGCAGATCGAGGGTATCCAGGATGCCGAAGTCGAAGACGACGACCTTCTCCGGGTTCACCGGGACGACGGTCTCACCGAGCTGATGGGTCACGATGATCTCAGTCGGCTGCTGGGACGCAGGGGCCGGAGCCTGTTCCGAGGCCCCCTGTGCACGCTGCTGGCCGGTTGACTCGCTGCCGCTGGAGGCAGGGACGGTGCTGGAACCGGACTGCGGGCCGGAGGCGGCGCCGCCACAGCCGGCGACGAGGAGAGCCAGAAGGAGCAGCATGCTGACCAGGGAAACCTTGCGCTTCATCGGAAACCACCTCATGGTTCAGATTTGGGTCATGCATACCTCAGAGGGCAGCGACCTGCTGGCCGGTGAAGTAGATGCAGACCCTGCAGCCACTCACGGTCTCGATGGGTATCTCCATCTCGTAGATCTCGCCCAGCACGTCGGAGCGAATCAGCTGGTCGGGCGTCCCGGCGGCGGCCACCTGGCCGTCCTTCAGGGCGACGATGTAGTCGGAGTAGGCCGAGGCGAAGTTGACGTCGTGCAGCACCAGCACCACCGTCTTCCCCAGGTCGTCGACCATGCGGCGCATGATCCGCATGATCTGCACCGCGTGTTTCATGTCGAGGTTGTTGAGCGGCTCGTCCAGGAGGACGTACTCGGTGTCCTGCGCCAGCACCATGGCAATGAACGCCCGCTGCCGCTGGCCGCCGCTCAGGTGGTCCACGTACTTGTGCTGGATGTCGCCCAGCTCCATCCAGGCCAGGGCGGCGTCGACCTTCTCCCGGTCCTCCCGGGTGAGGCGCCCCTTGGAGTACGGGAACCGTCCGAACTCGACCAACTCCCGCACGGTGAGGCGGATGTTCAGGTGGTGCGTCTGCTTCAGGATCGCGAGGCGCCGGGCCAGCTCCTCGGAGCGGTAGCTGCCGATCTCCCGGCCGTCAATCAGGATCTGCCCCTCGTCCTTGGGGAGCAGACGGCTCATCAGCGAGAGCAGGGTGCTCTTGCCCGCGCCGTTGGGGCCGATCAGCGTGGTGACCGCTCCCTTTCTGACATCCAGCGAGACGTTGCTCAGCACCCGCTTTGACCCGAAGGACTTGGAGACGCCCTTCACCCTTACCATGCCGCTCTCTCCTTCAGAACCAAGTAGAGGAAGTAGACGCCGCCGACGAAGTTGACGATCACGCTGACCGGCGTGGAGTAGACGAACACGCGCTCCATGATCAGCTGTGCACCGACCAGGAAAATCACGCTCACGGCGACGGCGGCTGCGATGATCGGTCCCCGCCGGTAGGTGTCCACCAGGTGGTAGGTGACGTTGGCCACCAGCAGCCCCAGGAAGGTGATGGGCCCCACCAGCGCCGTGGAGGCAGCCATCAGGACGGCGACGATGATCAGCATCCGTCTGACCACCGGCCCGTAGTCCACGCCGAGGTTGATGGCGTGGTCCCGGCCCAGGGCGATGGCGTCCAGCACCCGCACGTGGCGCAGGCCGTACAGCATCACGGGGATCATCACGGCGGCGCCGAGGGCCAGCAGGTTGGTGTTCACCCTGCTCACGGTGGCGAAGAGCCGGGACTGGAGGCCGCTGTACTCGTTGGGGTCGATCAGCACCTGCAGGAAGGTCGTGAGGCTCCCGAACAGCGTGCCCATGACGATGCCCACCAGCAGCAGGAAGTGGAGGTTGGTGCCGTCCCTGCGGAAGAGCGCCTGGTACAGCAGCAGGGCGAACCCGATCATCAGGGCCAGCGTGAGGGCGAAGTTCACCTGCTGGTCGACGAACTGGAGCGTCGTGGTGCCCCAGAGGAAGACCAGCGCGGTCTGGAAGAGCTGGTAGACCGCGTCCATGCCGATGATGGACGGGGTCAGGATCCGGTTGTTGGTGATCGTCTGGAAGATGATCGTGGAGTAGGCGATGGCGGCCCCGGTCAGCGTGATGGCCAGCACCTTCAACATGCGGAGCCGCAGGATGTACTGGATGTTGCCCTTCAGCGGGACGAACAGGTAGAGGCAGACGACGGTGAGCGCCAGCAGCGTGACGATGCCCAGGATGACGAAGGTCTTACGCTCATGCTTCACTGGTCCGCTGTCCCTTCCATAGCAAGTAGAGGAACATCCCGCTTCCGATCACGCCGACCGTCAGGCCGATGGGCACCTCATAGGGGTAGATGATCACCCGCCCGACGATGTCGCAGGCCAGCAGGAAGACCGCACCCACCAGCGCGGTGAGCGGCAGGTTCCGCCGCAGGTGGTCGCCCTGGAAGAGCGAGACCAGGTTGGGGATGATCAGCCCCAGGAAGGGCAGCAGGCCGACGGTGAGGATCACCAGCGACGAGATGAGCGCCACCAGCGAGAGCCCCACGTTCACGACCCGCCGGTAGTTCAGCCCCAGGTTGGTGGCGAAGTCCTCGCCCATGCCGGCGATGGTGAACCGGTTTGCGTAGACATAGGCGGCGATCACCGCGGGCACCGCCAGGTAGAGCAGCTCATAGCGCCCCTTGATCACCAGGGCGAAGTTGCCCTGAAGCCAGGTGGTGACAGCCTGCAGCAGGTCGTACCGATAGGCGTAGAACGTTGTGATTGAACTCACGATATTGCCGAACATTAAGCCGACGAGCGGGATAAAGATCGCGTCCTTGAGCTTCACCCGGTCCAGAATCAGCATGAACAGGTGCGTGCCGGCCAGGGCGAAGACCAGCGCCAGCATCATCTTCTGCATCATCGAGGCCGAGCCGAACAGGATCATCGCCACCAGGATGCCGAGCCGGGCCGAGTCGTCCGTCCCCGCCGTGGTGGGTGAGACGAACTTGTTGCGGGAGAGCTGCTGCATGATCAGCCCCGAGACCCCCATGCCGATCCCGGCCAGGGCGATCGCCGCGGTGCGGGGAAACCGGCTGGTCACGAGCACGGTCCACTGGTCCTCGCTGAGGCGGAAGAGATCGGCCGGCCGGATGTCGGAGACCCCGACGAACAGCGAGACAGCCGTGAGGAGCACGAGGAGAACGGCGAGTACCGGTATCACGAGCGATCTCTTCACTGCGGCCGCACACCCATCACTGCGTCGTCCTCTCTGTTCTGCGAGCGATAATCATTCTCATCAACTTGATTCTATCGCACCCGCCGGTGGGGAGAAATGGACTTTCCTCAGATGCGTATGGAACATCCTTGCTGTCGCGTATGGTCTGCCGCTTCCTGCGCGAGGAGGCGCAGGGTCAGCTGCTCCACCAACCGCTCACAGGCGTCCGCGTCGTCCCCTCCCGTCCAGGGCACCGTGAGGAACTGCACGCCGGGCTCCCCGCCCGTCGTCGCCAGCCAGGCCTCCTCCGCGTCGCCGGCCCGGCGGCCCTCCCGCAGCAGGAAAAGCGCCCACCGGCAGCCGAGCGCCGCCAGGTCGCCCGGCGACGCGAGGCGCGTCTCGCGCAGCCCGCGCACCGCCGCGCTCGGCGTGAATCCGGCGGAGCCGTAGAGCAGGTCGCCCAGGCCAGGATGCCTTCCCCCGAAGACCAGGAGGCCCTCCTCTTCCACCGCCGCCACGATCAGCGGCGCCTCGCCCAGGCGGCTGCGCACGAGGCCCCTGAGGTGGCACAGCCGCCGCTCCATGAGCCCGAGCCAGTGGGCGGCCACGCCCTCGAGGCCGAGCCGCCGCCCCAGCCGCTCCACCCGCTGCCGCCAGGTGAGGTCGCCCTCGCTGACGTCTGCTTGCTTCACGCCGCCACCCTGCCTCGTCCCGGCTCGGCCCGGACGGGCGGCGAGGCCGAAGATGGCGAGGTCGCCGTCGGACACCCCGGCCACGTCCAGGGTTCGGGCGAGCTGTGCAAAGGCGCTGGGGGCCACGCCCAGCTCCCGCTTGAACACCCGGCTGAAGTACAGCTCGTCCTGGTACCCCACCGCGTGGGCCACGTCCGCCACCGAACGGTGCTCGCCGGCCAGGAGGCGGAGCGCCCGCCGCAGCCGCAGCGCGGTCAGGTACTTGTGGGGCGTCAGGCCGGTCATCTCCCGGAAGACCTGGTAGAACCGGTGCGGGCTGACGCCGGACCCACGGGCGATCTCCTCGACGTTGTACTCCTGCTCGCAGCGTGCGGCCATCTGGCTGCGCACCTGCTCCGCGTAGGCCAGGAGCGGGCTGGCTGTCTTCTGCGCGCGCACGCCGCTCAGGTAGGCGGCCATCAGCTCGTAGAGCAGCGCCTGGGCGCGGAAGTGCACCGCAGCCTCCGCCAGGTCGGCCTCGCCAAGTGCCGCCGCCCACGCCGGTTGGGCCCAGCCCGGTGCGGGTTCGGCCCCGGAGAGTGCGTCGAGCATGCGCGCTGCCCCCGGAACGCGCACCGCCACCGGCGCGCCCGTGCCGTACATCCACTGCCTGAGCCCCGCGCCGTGCACCGCGAACTCCACGAGGCGCAGCTCACACCCGTGGTCGCCTGCGCTCCGCACCCGCACCCGCTCACCCGGGCAGATGAGGAGCATCTCCGCCAGGCCGAGCCGGCAGACCCACCGCCCGCGCAGCCCCTCGCCCATCAGGACCAGGCCGCCGCCCGACCACACGAGCCGGCCGTGCCGGGACGCAGGGACCTCCACGACCCGCCGGGCGCCCACCCGGACCCGCTCCTCGCCCCGGTACTGCAGGCCGGCGTGACCGGTGCCATCTCGCATGCTGATCTCCCCTCGCAGGGTGTCACTTCATCGATTATACTTGCGAACGGTTCTCATTATCAAGCTGACCATACCCTGGCACATCCGAGACATCAGGGCCTTGAGACCGTTGGGCCTCTGGACCCCGCACTCACCTGCGCGCCCGCCCCGTTCATCGCCGAACTGCACACCCAGCGCGTCATCCAGCGAGGGAAGGTGTCCGGGAAGACTTCGGTGGACAATCGCAGGGCCACCGTCTACGCACTCACCGAGGGACTCGCGACCACCATCTACTGGATCGACGACGAGACGCGCTTCCCGCTGCGGGTCCGCCAGGCGGCCGGCGGAGAGCCGCAGGTCACCATGGTGGTGCTGGAGATCGAGACCGTGCCGCTCGACGATGCGCTGTTCGCACTGCCAGCCGATCTGCCCGGGGAGCCCTTCGTGCGGGATACGATGCCGCGAGAAGCGATCGAGTAGACCGTAGGGTCGCCCTACGGCCTCTCACAACACCGGACATGCGGGTCACGCATCCGGCGTTTCGTCAAGCACTCCGAGTCGAT